>JARGFC010000087.1:0-2918 GCA_038397925.1 Treponemataceae bacterium | reverse complement strand
AATTTTTGTGCGTCAAAAATTTCCGCCCAACTTTGTCCGATTTGAGAAAAAAGCTCAACGCTAGTTTACAACTGCTCGTCATCCGAGACGAGCAGATAAGTGATTTTCGAAAAGTAAGGACAAGTCTTACAAAAGTTAAAGTACAAAAAAATTAAAAAAACTATTGAAATATTTTTTAAAATTACTATAATGCAAACAGGAGGATTGTAGATGGTTTTAGAAATCAAGGACTTACATAAAAATTTTGGCGACTTGGAAGTTTTGAAGGGAGTTTCGTTTAAAGCAACGAGTGGTGAAACTTTTGCGTTTTTGGGACGAAACGGTGCGGGAAAAAGCACAACCTTCCATATAATAGTCGATGTGTTTCGAGCAAACTCGGGCGAAATACTTTTAGATGGGAAACCTTTTGATTATAATACGAACGAAATTGGGTATATTCCTGAGGAAAAGGTGTTGTATCAAAAGAAAAAGATCCTAGACCAAATGGTTTATTTTGCTGAGCTAAAAGGCTTGAGTCGGAAGGAAGCGACAAATCGGGTTATGGAATACTTGGAGCGTTTGGAGCTTGCATATGCGAAGGATAAACTCGTAAATACTTTATCGAAAGGTAATCAACAAAAACTTCAAATGATTATCGCCCTCGCACACGACCCAAAAATTATTATTTTGGACGAGCCTTTTTCTGGGCTTGATCCTGTCAATGCGGAAATTCTAAAAACTTTTGTACGCGAGGAAGTTGCAAAGGACAAAATAGTTTTATTGTCTTCGCATCAGATGAACTATGTGGAGGAGTTTTGTAGCGAGATGGCTATTTTAAGCAATGGAAAAGTTGCGATTACGGGAAATATTGCCGAAATAAAGCGAAGCTATGAACGAAACCGTCTTGCTGTAGTTTCACCTGAAGACGCAGAAATCTCTCGTGAATATTCTGAAAACATTCACGAGCAAAACGATAATGTTTTAACTTTAAAATTTGTGGATATCGACGCAGCTCGCAAGGCTATGACTGAAATCACTTCACGACACAAGGTTGATTCGATTAAGTTAGTTGAGCCCTCTCTCAACGACATTTTTGTACAGTATACCAGCTGATAGTTTATTAAATAGGAGTTTTAATATGAATAAATTTTTTACGATTTTTAAATTTGAGTTTAAAGAATATTTGAGGAATAAGGGGTTGATTATATCGGCACTAATTGTTGCAATTGTAATTGTATTTTTGAGTTTTTTGCCTAAAATTATTTCTGCCTTTTCGTCGGGTGATGATGGTGGTTCAAAAAAACACCAAACAATTTACGCATTAGTTTTAACTGATAACTTACGCGAAAACGGCTTTGCTGATGTTGTACAAAATGAATTCGGTGTAGATATTAAAATAGTCGAAAATACTGCCGAATCAATTGAAGCTCTAAAGGGCGAAATCCAAAACAAAACAATTGAAAAGGCTTTTGCTTTTACAAGTGACACTAGTTACAATTATATTATAAACAATGCAGGTAGGCAAGATTGGACAACGAGTACTTTTGATACGATTTTGAAAAAATTTTTACAAAAGTTACAACTTGCTGATATGGGATTAAACAGTTCAGAAGTCGAAAACTTCTTTGATATGCAGATTACAAGTACTCCTATTATACTTGGAAAACATGAAGGAGTATCGTATGGAATTGCTAGTGCATTAAATGTCATTATATATATGGTAATTATAACCTTTAGTAGTGTTTTATCTTATAATATCATAACAGAAAAAACTTCAAAAACCGTCGAAGTTCTTATCACGAGTACAAGTACAACAAACTTACTGTTTGGAAAAGTTTTTGCACTTTTAGCTTTTATTATACTCGAAGGATTGTTTTTAGGACTTGTTGCATTTCTTTCATTTAGAAATGTAGAAGGTGCAAGCGATATTGCCGGCGTGTTATTTAATACTATTGGAACGCAAAACCTTATTTATATCCTTATATTTTTATTGCTTGGAGTTGCTCTTTATCTTTTTTTTATCACGATTTTTTCTGCACAAATCAATCGATTGGAAGATGCTGGAAGTGCAAGTCTTCCAACAATTATTTTAATTATTATTCCGTATTTTTTGGTTTTTAGCGTCCATGATACTGAACAGCTTTTCTTTAAAATACTTTCGTTCATACCATTCTTTTCGCCAATATTGATGCCAACTCGTTTTTTACACAATGTAATTCCTGCGTATGAAATATGGGGTGCTGTCATTATCCTTGCAGGCTCCGCCATATTGGTTGGCTACCTCGCATCAAAATTATATCGACGAGGTATTTTAAACACAGGTAACAAAGGTGGAAAGATACTTTCAGCACTTTCGTTTTTAAGAAATAAAAAATAGTAGTGTTGTTGAGTGTCGGAACGTTTTATGGTGTCCCCTACCCTACCTTACAACCATAAAAAAAGCCCTAAACTTCTAAAGATTTAGGGCTAAAATTCTAATATGTGAGTAAGCTGGTAGGAGCTAGTTTGTATCTCGTAAAAGCGAGAAAATTTTGTTTTAAGTTTTTGCACAAAGGTTTTTAGTTATAGGATTTTTTTTGTTAATTTCAAAACTTAACAAAACGAAAAAACGAAGTAATCTGTTTAGTCAAAACTAAAAGTGTAAACCGCCTCTGCTTTTGTCTAGCTGAAAGATTTTTTACTTTCCATATTCAATGCCCCGTGCTTGAATAAAATTTCAACGAATAGTTCCAAACTATGCAAGAAAATAAAAAAAAAACAAAATCGAAACAACAGGGGTTAAAGCCATTAAAGCACCGGCGTTTTTGAAGTCATTAGCGATAAAAAATAAACAAGAAGGAAAAATTAAAAAGTGGAATTTTGCCGAATAAAAAAACATATGCAATGGATAATGGAATAAAGTTAATCAAAAAGAAATAAACGCTTTTTCCTAAATTATA
>JARGFC010000086.1:0-12177 GCA_038397925.1 Treponemataceae bacterium | reverse complement strand
ATTTAGCAAGTTTTTTTGTGAGCAAAAAAACTTGTTCACCTTAAAAAAATATGGACATTTTTTTAAGGTGAGCGTTAGGCACATTCAAAGTTGGTTTGCATTTTTCAAAATGCAAACCAAAACAAAATTGTGGCGATAATTTACGCCACAATTTTGGTCGGAGCCGATAGGCGTAGCTTTGAATACGCCGACCTTGTTTTGCTTTTCAAGATTTAAAGCAAAACAAGGGAACGCCCCAAATTAAAAAATCTTTTTTTAATGACTTGATTTTTTTTGTTGAGCTTGCTAAAATGAGCTCTGTAGTCTTCAAAGATTTATGTTTTTGAAAACTACAATTTATTATTTAAAGTGTTGGAGGAAAAAATGACACCTACTTTAGTAGTTTTAGCCGCAGGCATGGGAAGTCGATTTGGTGGAATTAAGCAAATTGAACCCGTTGGTGCTCATAATCAGTCGCTTTTGGATTATGGTGTTTACGATGCCCTAAAGGCGGGATTTGGCAAGATTGTGTTTGTAATTCGAAAAGATATAGAAACTGATTTTTGCGAAAGGATTTTTCATAGAATTGCTCATAATTGTAATGCAGAATATGTGTTTCAAAATATGGATGCTTTTTTAACGGACGAGCAGTTTGCGAGAGTTACCGATAGAAAAAAACCTTGGGGAACTGTCCACGCTGTAATGTGTGCCAAAAAAAGTATTAACGAACCTTTTGCTATAATTAACGCTGATGACTTTTATGGTTTTTCTGCCTATAAGGTTATGCACAAACACTTGTCGCAACTGAGTGAGGATTCTACCGAGCACGCGATGGTAGGTTATGTTTTGAAAAATACTCTCAGTCGTTCTGGTACTGTTTCTCGTGGGGTTTGCGAAGTCAATGATAACAAGCTTGTTAAAATGGCTGAGCATAAAGATGTGGGTTATGAGGACAGCGATTCGGGGGAAAAAATCGTTTCCAATTTTGGTGGAAAGAAAAGTATCTTAACAGGTGAAGAAGTTGTTTCAATGAACCTTTTTGGGTTTGGACCTTCAGTTTTTCAACATTTTTCAAATATTTTCCAAGAGTTTTTGAAAACTGAGTTAACAAGTACAAAGGCTGAATGCCTTCTTCCTGATGCCGCAAGTCAAATTGTCAAAGAAAACAAAGGTACGATTTCTGTTTACAAAACTGATGAAAAATGGTTTGGAATGACATATCGGGAAGATTTGGAATTTGTTCGAAGAGCAATTGCACAAAAGGTTAAGGAAAAAGCTTATCCTGAAAAGCTCTGGGAAAAATAATTGTTTTAGCCCCTGCGAATCTTGTAAAATGTCAGTTTTTAAGACAATATAGAGATTGCTCAGGTAAACGAAAAAGAGTTTTATAAAAAGCTCTTTTTCGACAAAAACTTGTTTTGTCTTTGCAAAGTTTGAACTTCAAGGATATGAAAACAAAACCTGCAAGTAAAAAGGAACAAGCGGCAAATGCATTTGTAAAAAACAGCAAAGATTAATAAAGCTGTGTTGGATGAAATGCGGGTTATTAGTTTTTTAGCAATTAGCGGGGAGCGTAGCTCTGGCTTTTTTAAAGTAGGCACCGACAGGTGCCTTTGTACAAATCTTGATTGTCAAAATTTAAGCATTTGTTAAAAAATATAAGCTACTATAGATAAAGATTTATAGATATTTTAAACTATAAAAGTTAAAACAACTTAAGGGGGATAATATGGTTTTATATTTTACAGGAACGGGAAATAGTAAATATATTGCAAAAAAAATTGCTGAACATATTTCAGATAGTTTAATTTCGATAAATGATAAAATTAAAGTGCAGGATACTTCTGATATATTGGTAGACGGAAAACTCATTTTTGTTTTACCAACTTATTCTTGGCGTATTCCCCGTATAGTTGAAAACTGGATTCGTAAGGTAAAATTTATAAATGCAAAAGAAACATATTTTGTAATGAATTGTGGTTCAGAAATCGGAAATGCAAAAAAATACAATAAACTCCTTTGCGACGATATGGGCTTTAAGTATTTTGGGACAGCTTGTATTGTTATGCCTGAAAACTATATAGCTATGTTTAAAGTACCCGATAAAGCTGAAGCAAAAGCAATTATTTTAAAAGCCCAAAATAATATTGAAGATACTATAAAACATATCAAACAAGGTGAAAAGCTTCCTGTTCCTAATGGTTTTTTTTACGATTGTGTTTTAAGTGGCTTTGTGAGTAAAATATTTTATCCTGTATTTGTAAAATCGAAAGCATTTTACGCTAATACTAAATGTATATCCTGTAAACAATGTGAAAAAAGATGCCCTTTAAACAATATAAAAATCATAAATGGAAAACCACAGTGGGGGAAAAATTGTACTCATTGTATGGCTTGTATTTCATATTGTCCAACTGAAGCCATTGAATACGGGAAAAAAAGTCGCGGTAAACCTCGCTACACAGCCGAAAAAGTTATAAGTGATTGTTAATGTTTTTATTTTCATAAACATTACAAAGTAAAAAGAATTCTTTTAGAAAGTTTACGCATATGCGTTTAATTTGCGTTCTGCTCTTTTTGCCAGCGAGTTTCATTGCTCGGCTCTGGTTCGCTTAGGTGGGAATTTTTTGGAGAAAAAATTCCCGCCCTCGTTGTCACTCTTTGCGTTGTAACTCAACGTTAATTTAAGACCGCTCACCCATCCTGAGTGAGCGGATAAGCGATTTTCGCAAGTAAGGACAAGTCTTATTTATCTTAATTCTTTGAACAAATATTGTCCTAAACGATAAAAACTGTTTAAGTTATTGCCCTTTTTGCCGTTATTTAAATAAATGAAGGTTTATTTTAATATTGTTTTGACGGTTTTTGCAACGGTGCTTTGCTATACCGTGCTCACTTGTATTTATGGGAAAAAAGGATACTTTACGCAAAAAGCACTCGCTACACAGCTTGCAGAAATGAAAGCTCATGTAGAAAATTTGCAACAAACTGAAATTATGCTTTCTAATAAGATCTCGAACCTTTCTTATGATTATGATACAATTAAAGTTTACGCTAATGAGCTAGGATATATAAGCGAAGAACAACTTATGGTAAAGATTCAAAATAAAAGTAATACTGATATTCATGAGTTTAGTCCCGGGCAGTATTTAGTTTTGCCGGAAATTTCGTATATGTCTGATACAGTTATCAAAACTATATCGGTTTCCGTTGGGATAATTTTGGTTTTGATTCAAATGCTTTATGCGTATAAAAAACAAGGTAGCGAAAAAATAAATTATGATTTTAAAAATAGACGATCCAAGGTGTTTTAGTGAAAGTGTTAAAGCTTTGAAAAACAAAAAGATTGTAATTTTGCCTACCGATACAATTTATGGTTTTTCAGGAGTGGTACCAGAAACTAAACAGAAAATACTCAAAATAAAAAAATCTGTTGCTGAAAAAAAAATGATTCGTTTAATTGCAAAGCCCGAAGACATTTACAAATTCACCGACCAAATTATACCGAGTCCATTTTTTTCTCTTTGGCCCGCAGCCCTCACTTTAATTGTCTTGGCAAAAAACTCTTCTAGTAAAATTGCATTTCGTTGTCCTTCTAATAAATGGCTTAGAGATTTAATAGAGGCGGTCGGTGTGCCAATTTTTTCTTCCAGCGTAAATCTTTCAGGCTCTGAAAACTTAAAAACCATTCCTAAAATCGCAAAAGTTTTTGAGCGAAAGGTGAAACTCATTGTAGACGCAGGAGAACTAACTGGACTCGCATCTACGGTTGTGGATTTAACACTAGACCAGCCTATGATTTTAAGGCGTGGAAGTGTTGAAATATAACTTGTAAAAATGCCCATTTTTTTCTAGTACTGTTGCACTTCGGTTATAAACTTGCATATCACTTTTAAACCTTATGATTTATAATGCTTTATGCAAATATTAGAAAAAATACAATCCTTGTTAGTATTGTTTTCGCATTTTAAGCTAAAATCTCGTTTAACATTTTGTAGCTAACCTTGTAATTATATTTTTTATATGATATATTTATACTTAATATTATTTATTTTATTTGTTCTTTAAGGAGGAACGTATGGCAACAAGACGCGAGCATGATTTGCTGGGCGAGTTGGATATTCCTGCAGAGGCTTATTACGGAATTCAAACCCTGCGTGGAATTGAGAATTTTAAACTGACAGGAAAAAAACTTTGTGAGTATCCTGAATTTATTTATGGTTTGGCTATAGTTAAACAGGGTGCGGCAACCGCAAATAACGAACTTGGTTTTTTGGATGATAAAATTTACAAAGCAATTGCAAAAGCTTGTGAGGAAGTTCGAAGTGGAAAACTAATCGACCAATTCCCTGTGGATATGATACAAGGCGGTGCAGGAACTTCTACAAATATGAATGTAAACGAAGTTCTTGCAAATAGAGCTTTGGAAATTATGGGATATAAAAAAGGCGAGTATGAACATTGCCACCCAAACAATCATTTAAATATGGCTCAGTCTACAAACGACGCTTATCCGTCTGGAGCAAAGATGGGCTTGGTTTTAATGAATAAAAAACTCATTGAAGAAATTAAAGCTCTTGTTGCGTCTTTTCGAAAAAAAGCAAAAGAGCTTGGAAAAAATATAAAGATGGGAAGAACCCATTTACAAGACGCTGTTCCAATGACTTATGAGCAGGAGTTTGAAAGTTATGCTGCTTTAATTGAACTTGAAATTAAAAAGCTAGAAACTATAGAAAAAAACTTTTATGTTTTGAATATGGGTGCCACCGCAATAGGAACGGGAATAAACAGCCATCCTGCATATCCTAAAACCGTTGCAAAACATCTTGCTACGATTACAGGACTACCAATTACAACGGCTAAAAACTTAATTGCGGCAACAAATGACACCAGCGATTTTGTTACTTATTCAAGTGCTTTAAAACGACTTGCCGTAAAATTGAGTAAAATCTCTAACGATTTACGCTTGCTTTCTTCAGGTCCGCGAACAGGTCTTGCTGAAATTAAACTTCCACCACGCCAACCCGGTTCTTCGATTATGCCCGGAAAGGTAAACCCCGTTATTCCAGAAGCTATGAGTCAAACAGCTTTTAAGATTATAGGCAATGACTTAACGGTTACCTTGGCTATGGAAGCAGCTCAGTTGGAGCTCAATGTTTTTGAACCCGTTATGCTTTACTCAATTTATGATTCTGTAAACCTTTTAATTAACGGAATGAATATGCTCCGCACAAAATGCATTGACGGCATTATCGGAAATTTTGAACGAGGCAAAGAACTTGTACACAATAGCATTTCGATTATAACAGCTTTGAACCCGGTTATTGGCTATGAAGCTGCAACTAGCGTGTCAAAGGCAGCCTTTGAAGAAAACCGAAGTGTTTATGACATCGTCTTGGAGCGAAACTTGCTAGACAAAGCAACTTTGGATAAACTCCTTCGCCCAGAAAATATGACAAAACCACAAGACTTAAAGAAAAAATAAACTTGTGATTTATTCCTTTTTGGGCGTTCCCCTCACTATCGTTCGGGTCGGCGTATTCAAAGCTATGCCTATCGGCTCCGACCAAAATTGTGGCGTAAATTATCGCCACAATTTTGTTTTGGTTTGCATTTTGAAAAATGCAAACCAACTTTGAATGTGCCTAACGCTCACCTAAAAAAAATGTCCATATTTTTTTAAGGTGGACAAGTTTTTTTGCTCACAAAAAAACTTGCTAAATGCTTTGTACTAGCTCGCCGTCCGTGGCGAGGGCAGGCTTTTCGTATTTATCTTTTTATAAAAGGTTTATACTTCAGCGAGGAGCGTAGCTCTGGCTTGCTTAGGCGGGAATTTTTGTGCGTCAAAAATTCCCGTCCGACTTTGCCAGATTGGCGTTGTAACTCACTGTTAGTTTTAAAACCCCTTGCTCATCCAAAAGCAAGGGGATAAACATTTTTCGCAGGGTATGGACAAGTCTTACAAATGTTAATTTAAAAATGGGAGTGTCTTAAAAAATGATAGTTTTGGGGCTTGCTAAACTATTTTGAATATAGTAAAATTAACTATTAGCACTGAAAGCAAGGGTGTAATATGATAGAAGTTACAAGATTAAATGGAAAAAGCTATTGGTTAAATCCGCATTTGATAGAAAGTATTGAAAGCAAGCCTGACGTAACGATAAAGCTTATTTCGGGAAATACGGTTATTGTAAAAAATTCGCCTGAAGAAATTATTCAAAAGATAGTCGATTATCGAAAAAGAATCGGTGTGTTTAGGAATGAGGTTTGACCAGTGCCAGTTCATAAGGATTGTAGGGCTTGACTTTTGTCATATTTTAAGTTAAAATGATATAATGAGTTCACAAGGAAATTTTTTGAGTAGGCTTTTGCGTTCCTTTTTTTCGCGCAATAGCCCAGAATATATAAAAAAGAAAAAGCTTAAAAGAATTGCGAGGAATATTTCAAGAACAAAATTTTCAAAATGGTACAAAAACAAAGAGTTGATGCCGGAATGTGCGTTTTTTTTCTTTGAAATTTATAAGACAGTTGGACCTGCGAGGGCTTTATTGGAAAATGCAAATTCTTCTAATGTTTTAAAGTTTTTGACAATTGAGATGGGACTTTCAAATGAGCAGTTAAAACTTTTACAGAGCTTGACCGAGTCTGCGATTTTAAGTGAGCAGAATCAGATGGACTTTGAAAGCTTGGAACTAAAAACGCAACAAAGACTTTCGCGTTTTGTTGCAAGTTTTGATGATGTACAAAAGGAGCGGGCAAATCAACTTTATCACCAAGTGCGAGGCTTTGTAAGTTTAAGTCTTTTTGACTATTATTATTTTCTAAAGCAATTTGATGCCAATCTAAAAGAGTTAAATTTTATAAACAAGCCTAATTTCAAAAAAATTAATGCTATTGCTGTACTTGACCAGCTCCACGATTTTTTGGAAGTGCTTATGAATCTTCCCCTTGATAGTAATTGGCAGGAAGTTTTCAAAATTATTGAAAAATACAAGGGCATTAAGCCTGTTAATTTGGGTGAATGGAAAAAAACATATGATAGTTTACGTTCTGTGCATAACTCGTTGGTCTTAGAAAATATAATTAAACATACGAGTGAAAATCCCGATGCAAAACTTGCAAAGCTTGTACCTGTTGCAGATATTGCCAGCGAATATAAACGCAAGGTTGTCAACGAGGCGGAAAAAGCTTTGAGTACTGTGCTTAAGACTAAAAAAAACAGCAAGGTAGAACTTTTGGTTAAGCAAGTTTTTAATGTTCAAGTTCCGCCTTCTGCAACAAAATATTATATTGCGAAAAGTCATCTTTTTGCTAACACTAAGTATAAAGGTTTTATTTATGGTAGTGCTTTAAGTTATTTAAAATCTTTTTTGATAGAATATTTTAAAACAGAGCTTCGTGAAATTTCAAATGTTTTTTTGGTTAGGGCGACTTGGGAAAATCCTGCAAATGTTAAAGCATATTCGGAAAGTTATCACGAACTTTTAGAAATGGTGGATCGGATTATTGAGTTTGACGAGGAATTAAAAGAGGGCGAACGAGAAGCTATGAAGTTAAAAGCTGCTATTTCTCGTGCTCAACGTGACATCAGTGCAGAAAACTTTATTCGAAGGCGTCTTAATGATCTAAATAAAACAGCCTATGTTATGGTAATTTCATCCTGCAAGTTGTTAATTACCATTGCAAAACTTTTTAAGCTTATCATTGAAGATTTTCATCGCCCGCGTCGCACACTTCTTCAAAACTGGCGTGAAGTAGAACAAAACTGTCCAAAACCTGCCGATAAATGGCTTAGTGTTGCTTACAAAAAAATTCATGCTTTTGTAGTTTTGGAACAACTTTTGATTAGCCAAAAAGGCTAGTTTAAGAATTGACTTTTTTAAGGTGGTCGAGTTTAAACTCGCAAAAGCAAAATACTAGCCCGCCGTCCGTGGCGAGGGAAATAGTGTTTTCTAGTGTTGAGTTTTTTACGAAGTTACGTTACAGCGAGGAGCGTAGCTCTGGTTTGCTTAGGCGGGAATTTTTTGGAGAAAAAATTCCTGCCCAACCTTGCCAGATTTGCGTTTTAGCTCACCGTTAGTTTAAGACCCATCGCCCATCCAAAGCGATGGGATAAGCGTTTTTTGCAAATTAAGGCTCTCTTATTTTGTTAAATATTCGCAAAAGAAAAGTACCAGCCCGCCGTTCGTGGTGGGAGAATTAAATGTACTTGAGTAATCTTCGTAAAAGCAAATGCGTAAAAAATTTATATGAGTGAAACTAATCTGCGTAATTGTATAAGGCTTTAATTAGGCGTAAAAATCTCAAGGTTGGTTTAAGGATAAGTTTTAACCTTAGCGGAAAATTTTCAGCGTGAATTATAGACCTTCCGCTCATACCAAAAGCGGAAGGAAAAAGTTTTAAGCAAAAAAGCTTTTCTTACAAAAGTTAAATTTATAAAAGGTATTAACACACAAGTGTTTGTATCCTTGTCAAAACTATTCTAATGGGGCAAAATACTGTATTTCATCCCGCCCCGAGCGTGTCATCAAGCGGACTTCTACTTCCACAGGAATAAAGTCACGACCAAAATTTGAAAAAAGCTTTGAATTAAAGCTCATTCGATAAAGTCCGCTAGGTGATAAAGCAATGCCTTTTATAATCGGGGCGAGTCCTGTGCTTTCATAAACATAGCTCAAGCTTCCGCCCGTTTTGTATGTCAAGTACTGAACTTCGGCAGGAATGGCATTGCGGTGCAAGTTAATTGCGTAAAAACGAACGCCATTATTCGACATAAAGGCAGCAAGATCATTTAAGCTATAGCTTAAAAAGCTAGACATCAAATCTCCGCCCGAAGACAGATATATAACTGCTCGTTTTGGGCTTGCGTCAACAAGATCATTTGTAGCAAGTCGAATTGCCTTATCCAACTTCCAAGCAGGACTAACAGTGCTTTTGAAATCTAAACCGTCTTTTGTAATTTGTTCAAAACTTGGGTTTTCGGAGGCAGAAACAACTTTTACCCGTCCCTCAGTCCCCACAGCCTTTACAATTTCTGCGACAGCTTGTTGTATTGTTTCTGTGTCCTCTGCTCCTTCCATTGACCGCTCAACAATTATCGTAATGTCGCAGTCGGTGTTTAGGTGCCCCGCTGCATCAAACTTAAAGTCGGCAACAGGTGCGTTTTTTTCTGTAACAAAAAAGTTACTCTCGTTTAAACCGACAACGGGTTGCCCATTTCGATTTTCTACTAAAACATCCAGCACAACTTCAGGATAGTTTTCAGAAATAACTTTTTGCACACTTACAAAAAGCCCTCCTGCAAGTTCCTTAATTGTGGATGCAATTTTTATTTCTTGGTTTTTATAATCAACTAAAAGTAAATTTGAGTTTACATCGCTTGTCACTGCTAAAAGCCGAGTCGGTGCATTGCCCAAGCTCACAAGTTCTGTTAATGTAGCAGTAGAAACATCCAAGCGATAAGCAGACTTTCGGTCTAAAACTAAAAGGGCGTCTTTCCAAGCTCTTAAACCATTTGCATTTTTTAAAGCTCCCTTTGGCAAAAGCTCTCCTAAAAAGTTGCCAGCTGTATCAAACTTAAAAACAGCACCATAATAACTATCACTCACATAAACCAAATCTTCAAAAATTGCAATTCCCGAAGGAGCAATAAAGCCTTCAAATAAGTTTGAGCGTTCGCCAAAGTTAAAAAGAAATTCGCCATCGGGTGAAAAAACTGCAATCCTTGCAGAACCAAAGTCGGTAATGTAAATATTTTCAAAGCTATCAAGAGCGATATACTGTGGACCTACAAACTGTCCATCACCAATTCCTTTGCTACCAAAAGATTTTATAAACTTGCCATCACTGTCTAAAAACGAAATCTTATCGCCTGCAAACTCACTGACAATCAAAGTTCCGTCTGATTTTTGTGCAAGGTCAAAGGGACGGGCTAAACCTTGTATGGGTCCTCGACTTCGAGTTTTAATAACCCCATTTACATCAAAATGCACAAGCTCATTTGAACCATAGGCTACAAGCCAAAAACTTCCATCACTTAACGCGAAAACCGAAGTTGGTTGCACAAAAAAAACATTTCCCTTGTCCTTTGATTTTAGGGCAACCTGCTCGGCATATTTGTAGTCGGTGATAGTTTCACGGTCAGGCGTTCTACGCTCTTCAATTGTTTCTATTCTTGTGCGTAAAAGCGAGGCTCCGTAATTTTGTGAGTAGGCTATTTTCCACTGCTCTAGAGCTTCCGCTTCCAGCCCCGAACGAAAATAAGCCTTTCCAAGCCAATCCCTAATCACAGCCTCATTTGGCAAGTAAGCCAAAGCTTTTTCAAAGGTCATAATCGCTTCGTTAAACTGCCCACGATAATAAGACTGCACCCCTCGTCTAAATTCCTCGCTTGCAATCGCTGAGTTACTAGTTGTGGGTTCTGAGCTTAAAGTATTTTGAGCGTTTAAACTACTCCAAAAAAACAAAACAAAAAAAGCCAAGCTCAAGAATTTTAAAAATTTCAAGTTAAAAATTTTTTGCATTTTTTCAAGTTTATTTTTCATAAGTTCACCAATTTTAGTTTTTATTTATAAAGCAAATATTTCATCATAATGTTTTTGCACAAGAGTATTTTCAGGCAAGACTTTTTTTACCCGCTCAATTAAACTCTTTGCTTCATTAGGAAAATTTAGCTTATGATAAACCCAAGCTAAAGAATCCATATACGGTGGATAATTCGGTTTCGCATCGCAAGCCTTTCTACAAAGCATTAACGCCCGAGTTAAATCCTTATCGCTTTCGGCTAAAATATAACCCAAACCGTTCATCGCAGTAGTGTTTTCAGGCTCCGAACTCAAAACCCTTTCATAATACTCAATCGCTAACTCCGCATCACCTTTTTCAAAAGCAATAAAACCTAAAGCATTAAAAAGGTCTGTTCCATCTTCATCGCCTACGTACGCCTTTTCTAAATACTTTAGCTCCACCTCAGCCATTTTAATACGCCCTGTCTTTGCATAAGCAATAGCCAATAAAAGCCTACACTGGTCTATCTTTTTTGCGTCCTGAGAACTTGTTACAACCTGCTCCAAAGCATCAATAGCTAAAGCATACTTTTCGAGCTTCATATAACAAAGCCCCTCATAATAAGCCAGCTCCGTAGCCTCTTCCAAGGAGTCCGCTTCTTGTTGCAAAAAAAAGCCCAAAGCTCCGGCAAAATTTTCTGCCTCGTAAAGTTTAACACCTTTACTAATATCAAACTCTTTCACAGGTTAAAGTATAAACTAATACACAAAATTTTTCAAGTATAAAAAATTGATAAGACATTGCTACCAGAAAAGAAAGATTTTTGCACTTACAAAAAATGCATTAACACGAAATAAGCAAAGCGTATGCTCGGCACGCCCTTAGGCGTGCTATTTAAAGAAAGCCGTAGCACAGCAATCAAACTCGCTATAAGGTCCATTTAACAAAAGCACAGAACGCCAGTAAAACGCAAATGCGTAAACCCCGTACTCCAATTTGCTTAAAGTCAAGAATTTTTTCTAAAACTAGCAATTTACAATAAACGTATGATAGGATAAGTGTGAAAAAATAGTTCTATAACTTTTTCACCTCCTATTCTGTTAAACCGGTGCCTTTTGCAATTTGTGAAATTGATACCCCCCATTTTCTTAAACGCTAAAGCTGTTTCCCGAGTTTTTTCTAGTTTGCCTTGATTTAGTCCTTTTTGTATACCACTTGCTGCACCTTTTTCATATCCTTCAGATATACCCTTCAGCGTGTCCCTGTGTATGACCTTCTGCATGCCCCTCTGCGCGTCCTGCAGCATGACCTTGGGCGCGCCCTTCCGCATATCCTTTCGAATGACCTTCAGCGTGTCCTTCGGTGCGTCCTTTGTTGTACCCTTTTTCTCTAGCTATTTCACTTTCAAATTTAAGCATTCTTTGATAATTGTTTTCAGAAATTTCGCGTGCAATGCGTCTTTCTTCTTCGGTAACTGTAAGCAATACTTCATTAGCCATATTTACTCCTTATATTAATTTTGTCGTCTGAAATAGCGTCGACAAAATTAATTGTCGAGTTTTGCTAGTGCAAAACGTCGCATCATTATAGTGTGTGCTTGTCGCACACGGGAATTCAGCTCTTTCGCGAACTGAGGTTCGCTCAGTCGCCGAATTTATAGGTTTGTTCTTTTCGCAAAGTGATTTTATCATT
>JARGFC010000085.1:0-31652 GCA_038397925.1 Treponemataceae bacterium | reverse complement strand
AAAAATAGGCTAAAATATGGCTAAAATGGGGTATAAGTGGGGTAAAACTATGGAATTAAAGGCTTTTTATGTAGATTAGTGGGGAGCGCTATATTTATGAATAAGGTAACGGTTTTGCCAAACTATATCCAATATAACAATTTTGTAAGATAAAAGCTTATCTTCCCGTTTCTAAATATCTAGTTGTGAAAACGCGAGGAGGAATTTTTAGCCCATATTTTATATTTTTAATTGAAATGACGGTTGCTGTTGAGGTGGAATAGGTTGTCATTTTTACATTCATAGGTGTGTCAATGCTATCTACATTTTTGTAATCTAAAAGCTCAATCAGTTTTGCAGCTTGACCCTTTTTGTCATAAAACTCTGCACAGAGCAAAAGGTTGGTGGCTTTTTCAATTTTACTTATGCTCTTTGAGTAGCTTTCTTTTTTGTTTTTAGGTGTAGATTCAATAACATAACAATCAACACCTTTATAGTTTTCTTCAGGCAAAAATTTATGCGTATCCAAGTTGATTGCTCGGCTCATAAAAGCTATGTCGTTGTACGAAAAGTCTGTGCCAAAAAAGCTATTATTGCCTTCTGCCTCCGCAGCGATTCGTCTAGACTTTCCCAATGACGGTAGAAAAACCTGCTGATTGTTGCTACCGTCTTTGCGTTCAATCATTAAAAACCTTGTACCTTTGTGTTTTGCAGGTCCTAAAAATATTATCATTGAGGACTGAGCACCGTTTGCGTCCTTACCTGTATATTGACGCACCTTGAGAATTTCAATTGTTCTACCAATCGGTTGTTGGATGTTTATGTCGGCATCACTTGCCATTGTTTTAATGCTTGTTTGGGTTCGAGCTTTTTCTAAAATCTCTTCGGGGTTTGCTGCCACAAGTGAAAAAGTCAAAAAAGAAGTCAAAATCATAATAAAAAATTTTTTCATATTATTCTCCTATTTTTTATACGCTTTATGCGCTTTCCATATGCTAAACATTTTAACTAATTATTAGTTTCAAATTTTTTAAAATAAGTTCAAACTCAGCCTTGTAAGCTAAAATTTTCTTGCAACTTATTACCACACAACTTGATTTCGTCCCGCTTCTTTTGCTTTATAAAGTTTATCATCTGCAATTTTTACAAGCTCCTTTGAGTTTGATTTTTTGTCATAGGCTAGCAAACCCATTGAACAAGAAATTTTTAGTTCAGGATGTTCAGGAAAAACCAGCGAGTTTACACGCATACAAGTCAGTTTACATTGTAAAAGAGCTACCTCATGTTTTCCATAAATAAAAAAACAAAACTCATCTCCACCATATCGTATAATAATGTCATTTTCAGAAAAACTTGACTTAAAAATCTTAGAAACTTGAACTAAAATATTATCGCAAAAACTTGCTCCGTATTTTTTGTTGAGCGAGCCAAAGTGGTCAAGATCAAGCATTGCAAAATTAAGCTCAAGTTTTTCATCCCTTGCACCTGAAAGAATTGTTTCGATGTAAGTGTCAAAATATCGACGATTAAAGAGCCCCGTAAGAGAATCAGTAACGGCACGCTTTTTTGCTGTTTCGCCCCATTGAATTAACTGGGTAACAAAGCTATTGGTACTCATCAAGCGAGAAGCGGTTGTGCTTAGCATATTCGTCAAAACCTTTCCTGCAAGTTTTGGATTGTCTTCTATCAAGCTTAAAAAATCCTTCGACTTTAAAACGAGAGCTTTAACGCTTGAGATTGCCATACAAGTTGCCGAACGCGGTTCCTGCTCTAGCATTGACATTTCACCGAAAAAATCACCCTCTCCAATTTTGGCAACAGAAATTAAACCACTTTGTTGTTTTGTCGTTTCGCTTTTTTCCTCAATCGAAATATCCACCTTTCCTTCCACCACAATATAGAGCTCGTTTCCCATTTCACCTTCATAAACGAGAGAGCTATTTTTGTCAAACTCACAATAATACATCTTTTCGGCTATGGCTTTTATTTCATCTTTATCCAATCCTTCAAAAAGATTTGCCGTTTTTAAAATATTTAAGTATTTGGATTTTGTTTTTGACATTATACACCATCCTTAAATAAAATAATTCCTTTTTTACCATTACGCAAAGCTTTTACAGGAAGAGGTACCGACTCTAAAATTAACCTTTCCGCACTGCTATTGTCTTGTGGAAATAGAGCAACTATTAAACAAAGCTCCACTGTGAACGCATTTTCGTCTTCGCTCAAACCCAAAATTGCGTTTAAGTTTGTACTTTCGATTAGCTTTTGTATTTTTTCTGCCAAAGAATAAGCTTCCTTGTCTGTTTGCTTTTTTGTAATAACCAAAAAAAGATTGCCCTCATACCTAATAATTTTACTTTTGTCAGAAATGTTTTCATTTAAAAGTTTACCTACTAAAGCTAAAACAGCATCGCCCGCTTTATGTCCAAACCTATCATTTATCCCTTTGAAATTATCAAGCTTAAAACTTATCAAAGATGTGTTTTCAGTAAAAAGGTCTTTTAAGTTTTCTTGTAAAAAAGTTTTATTATAAACACCAGTTAGCTTGTCCGTATAAAGTTGAGCCTTAATTTGACGAGCTTGTGGAGAATTTGTTTTCAAAATCCTAGTAGCTTTTCGTGTTCGTCTAGCAACAAAAACCAAAAATGAGCGTATTAACTTTGCGTAAAGCTTAGGAGCGACCTCAGCAAAATTTTCCAGTTTTTTGCCATCTTGCGGAAAAGCTAAAACACTACAATCAGTTTTTGCTGTGGCGGTGGCATTGTACTTTGCCTTTGTCATAAATTCAAATAAACCTAAAACTTCACCATCTATAAATTCTGCAAAAGAACTCCCATCAGGATTGATAACTTCAACAATTCCCGAAGCCAAAACAAAAAACTGTTCTGCGGAATCTCCCGTTGTAAAAACCGCCGAACCTTTAGGGACTTTTCGTTCAGTTGTAAAAGCATAAAAAGCTTGGAAATCCTCATCCGTTAAACCATCAAAATGAGCTTTTAACTTTGCATTTAAATTTTCATTAGGCATTTGATTTAATTATAAATGATATTGAAATTATTTTCAATCGTTTGGAATAAAAATTGATAAACTTTTAAAGTTAAACTTGAAATTAAAAAAGACTTGATGACAGGGGGGACGCTACAGCGTTCAATTTGCGTTCTGTGCTTTTGTTAAATGGACTTTATAGCGAGTTTCATTGCTGTTCTATGCTTTTCTTAAAATAGGCACACGAATGTGTGCCCGAAAATACGGTTTTCTTAATTCAGTTAAAAGCTCAAAACCATATTGTAAATTTTGTGAATAAATGTTAAAATCAGTCGATAACTTTTATGACGAATATGAAAAATTTTTTTTGTTTAATATTATTTTTTTCTTTGTTTACAGCTTTTGCTGAAAATCCGTCTGACGAAAACGAGGTTTTACATTTTAGTGCCGAAGTAAAAGAGTCTAGCGTTTTTCTTTCTTGGGTTACAACGCCAAAGCCATCAACGCTAATTTTATACCGAAGCTTAAATCCTTTTATTGATTTTTCGTCTTTAGCAGAAGCGGTTTTGCTTTCGACTTTTTCAGGAGCGGAGAAAACTTTTATCGATTATCCACAAGCTAATACAAATTATTATTACGCTTTGGTTTTTGAAAAGGATATTGTATCGGGCGGACAGATAAATTTTGTGCCAAGCAAAAATGTCCTACCAGCCCCAGTTAGAATTACAGAGTTAACAGAAGAAATAGATTTGGTAGAGCGGGATTTGAGCCTACCTACTTTACAAAATTCTGAAGCCCCACAAAAACCTCAAATGCGCTTTTCAAAAGAAACCGAAATAAAATTACAAGAGCTTAAAACACGTTTTAATAAATATTCATCTTATGTCAAAAGTTTAGACGGCGATACAGAAAACAAGGACAAAAGTTTTTTTCGTTTTCCAGAAGAAACGGAAATAGCTCGGAACGTAACTTCGCTTTCACTAAAACGCATTTTGGATAATTATGCAGTAAACAAAGCTTGGGAAGAACTTGAGACGGAGCTAAAAAATTTTTTGCGTCTTTCTCTCAATGATAGTATTAACGCCCGAGCTGAATTTTATTTAGCAGAAAGTTTATATTTCCAAGACAAGTTTGAGGATGCTTTGTTAAAATTCTTGCAAATAGAAGATATTTTTGAAAAAGAAACAAAAGAATGGATTAACATAATTTTAGAAAAGCTTGTAGAAAAAAGTCTATGAAAAAACCGTGTTTGTCAACACGGTTTTTTCAAACCGAAATTACCAAGCAAGGAGCCTTTCTAAATCCTTTTCGCTTTTTGTAATTTTAAATGTCTTATTGTTTTTAATTGAAGAAACAACCTTTGAAACAAATTCTTGAGCAGCCTGCCCTTGTTTAAGCATTTTTATGTTCATTCGTATGTACTCTCTAACAGTGACATCATGCGAAGGGTCTAACTTGTCGTCCAAGGTCAAAAACTTCATTTTTTCATTTCCTAGTATTACAAAAAACTGAAAGTTATTATTCATTTCGGTAACATCGGTAACCGTCCCAATTTTTAGACTAAAAATTTCTAAAAGCTGTGGCATTGAAATGTTAAGACTTTGTGCTGTTTGTTCGTTTTTAGCAAGATATAAGGTCATAGCTAAAAACCCCGAGTTCTCTTGAGCAGCCTCTTTTTGAATTTGGGCTGTGCTTTTTGGATTAGCTACAAGTCGAGCTCGCAAAGCATCAATCTTGGCTTTTTCTGAAGCTGTCTGTCCTTTTTTTTCTACAGCAACCAAAAAAGCAGTTACCATATCAGGTCTAATTAAATTTTGTTTGGAAACATCATAATATTGTTCTATTTCAGCCTTTGTTGCGTCGACTTTCTGAATTTCTGAACCGTACTTTTGTCCAATATAAGTTTGTACCGTAATATTTTCTCGCAAAAACTCCTTATACTGGCTAACGCTCATACCAATTTCCTTTTTCATAAAGTCATCGAGAGACGAAAAGCCCTGACCCTTAATCGCAGTTTCAAATTGACTTTCTGTAACGGGCTGTCTAATAATTTGTGATAACTGCATTTGAAAGCGTTCGTTTACAGCCGAATCTGGAATCTTTATACCTTCTTTTTGAGCTAATTGCAAAACAAGCCTGTTGTCTATTAGCGAATCTAAAACAGTTCTTCTCTCGGCAACAGTTAGATCACGTCCTGCCTGTGATTCAAAATTTTTTACATAGGTTTTGAGTGTTCCTAAAGCGATAGGCTCTTTTTTGGAATAATTGACTTCCGCTATTATCTGAAAATCATTTTGTGCAAAAGCAAGAGTACCTAAAATTGCAAAAAAAACAATATATAATCTTTTCATAAAATCCCCTTAAAATTAGAGTGTTCGTTTAATATTCAATTCAAAAACAAAATTACTTCGCTGAGGTTACTCATTGACAAAAACTTTTAGCTTTTTTGTGTTTTATTTATGTGTTTTATTTATGTGTTTTATTTATATCTAGCCTTAAAAACTTCTGAGCTTTTTAGAAAGTTTACGCACCAGCGAGGAGCGTAGCTCTGGTTTGCTTAGGCAGGAATTTTTTGGAGAAAAAATTCCTGCCTAACTTTGCCACTTTTGCGTTGTAACTCATCGCTGGTTTTAGCCCCATCGCCCATCCAAAGTGATGGGATAAGCGATTTTCTCAAATAAGGACAGGTCTTACAAAGGTTAAAGTTTTAGTAGGCTTCTTTTATGAGTTCAAATATTCCGCTACTTGAAAGAGGACGAGGGAGATAACTTATAAAACTTAAAGCACTGGCATCTTGGGCAACAGGCACGAGCGCCTCAATTGTTAACTCAATGTCCTTTAAACGCATTGGAAGGTTTGCAACGGATAAGAGACGGCGAACTTCAATAACGCCTGCTTCTGCCTTTGCTAATAAATCTGTTTCGTCAACAAGCTCCGTTTCCAGCATTTTAGCTAGAGCGACAACCTTGTCAAGATTCGACTTTATGGCGTCTCTCATAATGTACGAAAATAACACCGACGCAACAAGAGAAGACGATATATCATAACGACTGCTTACCGCTAGAGAAATAGCGGTGCCTAAGCCCGGTGATGAAGTAGCAAGCCCTATGGCAGTTAAACAAGTTGCTTCTGCTAAAACTTGCTCCACCGAAGTTCCGATAAGCTTTTCTTTTTGTTTGTTCACGGTGAGCAAAAAAAGCTCAATTGCTTTTTTCAAAATCGTTTGAGAAAAAAAGTTAGACTTTGTAGAAATATATGCTTCAAATGCGACTCCAACTCCCGCAAAAACCATAGAAGTTAAACTACTTTGAGGGATTCCCGAATAAACATTTGGGTCAAAAACCACAAGTTTCCCAAGATTATCTTGTAGCTTTATGAGTTTTGTATTTCGATTGCGAGCATCTGTAACAGGACTCACATTCATAAACAAAAACGGGTCTCTACAAGTTGATGGAATTTGACAAAGAGGTAATGGCTCTGATTTTGGTTCTTGCCCCTCAAAAAAATCATAGATTGATGCTTCTTCGTTATACTGGCTAGCAACCACTCGTGCGATAGAGCAAATAGTCATACCGCCCATACCGATAATGCCATCGACTTTGGCACCTCTTGCAAGTTTTAAGGCTCGCTCGATCAGGTCTGAGCTTGGGTTTTGTACCATATCGTCAAATACAAAAACATCAACATCATAATCTTCAAGTGCTTTTTGAGCTTTAGTTAGCAAGCCTGAAGCTTTTAGGACAGGGTCGGCTATTAGCATAACCTTACGACTAAACTTGGCGATTTTTTCACCTATTCTCGCCAAAGAATAACTGCCTAAAATTATATCTGATGATAAAGAAAAGTTAAAATTTGCCATCTTTGTCCTTTTAACTGGGCAGTTTTAATAAATTATTCTGTTCTCAAAAGCATATTTGCTATTTCGTCTATTGCCTTAGAAATATAGGCTGGATCTTCAAGTTTAAGGCGTACTTCTGCAATCTTGTCTTCTCGTACATCAGGAGCTTCCATAGCTACTTTTTTAGCCAAGTAAGCCTCTGCTAAAAATTGCGATTCCTTTGAAATTCTAATCGAATCTTCGTTGTCAATACGCCCTACTTGTTGAATATTTCTAGTTCTTGAAGTTTTTTCAATTGGGTTTATCCCTTTAAGTTTATCTATTGTCATAAGTTCCTGCCTTCTTTTAATAGTTTATCGACAAAAAACCAAAAAAATTAAGAGCTAATTGTAACAAAAACACAAAATTCGCCTTTTATAACGGTATTTGCTTTTAGTTTTTCCAGAATCTCGGTAACTGTTCCCGTTATAAGCTCCTCGTGTATTTTGGTAAGCTCGCGTCCAACTATAGCATGCACTTTTTTTTTATTTTTGTCAAGCCCTAAACTTTTTTCAACTTTGCATAATTCTTCAAATAATTTTATAATTCTGTGTGGCGACTCGTAAAGTACACAAGCTGTGCCTGAGCTTAAAATTTCAAAAAGACGCTTTTGTCGTTTTAAGCCTTTTTGGGGTAAAAAACCTTCAAACAAAACTGATCGAAAGGGTAAACCACTGAGACTTATTATTGTAGTTAAAGCTGAAACGCCGGGAATTGCGGTAATTTTATGACCGTTTTTTCGTGTCTTTGCTACTAAAATACTTCCCGGATCGCTAACTCCCGGTGTGCCTGCATCGCTCACATATGCTACAGTTTTGTCTTGTTCTAAAAGACTTAAAATTTTTGTGGAGGCTTCTGCCTCGTTTCTAGCTCGGCAAGAAATAAGAGGCTTTTCGATACCGTATTCTTGGAGCAAAATTCTTGTACGCCTAGTGTCCTCACAAGCTATTATATCACAAGCTTTAAGAGTTTCCAAAGCTCGTAAGGTTATATCTTTTAAGTTTCCAATAGGAGTTGCAACAATAAATAATTCGCCCACGGTTTTATTGTAGCAAAAACAATAGAAAAAAGCAATGGGTTTTTTACACGAACTTATGACGAGGTTTACACAGTTACGAGGAGCGTAGCTCTGGCTCGCTTAAGCGGGAATTTTTTGGAGAAAAAATTTCCCGCCCTCGTTGCCAGATTTGCGTTGTGACTCATCGCTAGTTTAAGACCGCTCACCCATCCGAAGTGAGCGGATAGCGTTTTTCGAAAAGTAAGGACAAGTCTTACAAATGTTAAATTAAAAAAAGCCTTATGTGTTTTTCATATCCCTTGATAAAAAAAATAATTTTGTTTATACTTTAATGATAAGGATGTTGGGAGGACAAGTATAAAGAAATAGGATAAAATAT
Organism: Treponemataceae bacterium; assembly: GCA_038397925.1. Taxonomy (GTDB): domain Bacteria; phylum Spirochaetota; class Spirochaetia; order Treponematales; family Treponemataceae; genus Treponema_B. The sequence goes on along the minus strand of JARGFC010000085.1, from coordinate 23,411 downwards.
ATGAAACAATTTAGTAAATTTATTTTTAGTTTAGTTTTTATTTTTTTTGCAGGTTTTGTTTTTGCACAAGACGAGGACACAGCCACTGACGCAGGTAGCGATCTTGAAAACTTTGATATATTATTTTCAGATGATTCCACCTCTGATCAAAGTTCTAATTTTAAGGTAACCGTTGGTGGAAGTTTGAATACTGGTGGAACTTTCTTTTTTAATGATTTTAAAACTTTTAAGGATACGCGAGCCTCGTCCTTGTTTTGGGGAAATTTGCACATAGAAGCAGTTGCCCCTGTAACAAAAGCTTATTTTGGGCTTAAATTAAATGATCAAACTCTTCCTTTTAACTTTAAAAACAAACCTAAATTATATCCTGTAAAACCACAAATCCCTAGATTTATAGATGAAGCTTATATGCAAGCAACTATTGACTCTGTAACTTTTGGTGGTGGATTAAAAAAGATAACTTGGGGTAAGGCAGATGCGTTTAGTGTTTTAGATGTTATAAATACTAAAGATCTTTCTGATCCTACTATTTCTGAAATGAAGGACTTAAAGCTAGCTAGACCTATGCTTTACTTATCGGCTTATTTACCAAAAGAAATGAAACTTGAGGCTGTTTACCTACCCATCTTTGAAGGAGCCAACTTTGCTCTTTCTGGTCGTTGGAAACCAAAAAAATTAGATGCTGTGAAGACTATGTCACAAGCTAATATTGGTATGAACCCAGATGAAATATTAAATACGGTAATCAGTAAACTTCCTAACCCTTATAACAATCCAATGATTATATCACTTATAAAAAAGCAACTTACTGAAGTTGATACCACTGCTATTCCGACTCCTATACCCGAAATCGACACAGCAAAACTAAAGTACTCACAGGCAGGACTCCGATATACTGCAACGATTGACGGTTATCACGATTTAGGCATTCAGTATTATTATGGTTTTTTACCTATGCCTGCTTTTAGTATAAACCCCGAAGCAATTAAGACTGTAAAGACTGAGCTTGGTCAAACCACCCCCAATATGGAAGTTATTTTAGATAATGCCAAAAAGGCTATTACATTAGATTATAATCCATATCATCAAATTGGTATAGATTACGCTTTGGCTATGGGACCTATAAATTTTCGCACCGAATTTGCAGGTAATATAACCTATGATATAAAGGGAACAAAACCCGATGTACATAATCCGAGTCTCGCTTGGAATGTTGGTATAGACTACACTACTCCCATTGGACTTTCGCTAAACCTTTGTGCTTCTGAAAATATAAAACTTATGCATAAAAAAATCGGCACAGAACCTTACGATATTGAAAAGGATAGTAAGCTTACAGACACAAAGATAATGCTTTTACTTTGGCAACCACTATTACGAGATAGCTTAAACTTAAAACTTCGAACGATTATGGCTTGTGAAACGGTTGACTTTATGATGGTGCCTTCGGTTGATTGGACCTTTGGCACTTTACTTATTAAAGCTGAGTGTGGTTTTTTCTTTGGAAAAAAAGACGGACTTTTTAGCCAATACAAAGACAATAATTATTTATCACTTTCCATAAACTACGGGTTTTAATTTATTCAAGAGGTCGCTGTTATAAACAAAAAGAACGCTAATATTTAAAATAAAAAAAGCTTTCAATGAATATATGTTTATTGAAAGCTTTTTTTAGGAATAACTATCTATAAATAAATTCAATAGATAACCCCATCAACAACCAAATCTTCAAAAACGAATCTTTTGTTGTATTTAATATGAATACCATCTTTGTCTGCTTTTAGTGTACACAAAACATAAACAATTATGCCATCTACTTCGTACTTGTCAAAGTCGCTTGCATCCGAGGGGCTTTCCAACAACACGGTTGGCTCAGGTGGACGCGGAACTCAAGAGTAACAAGCCATCGCAGTAATAGTGATTTCGTTTACTCCTTCCTTTTTCAAATACGCTACTGCCTTGTCTTCTATAAATATTTTCATAAAACACCTCCATAGCTATATATAATGTACTAAAATTATTCTAATTCTACAACAGCTTTTTATATAAAAGTTTTAAGGAATTAAAGCTTGCACGAAGCACAAGACATATAAAGCAAAAACTTATTCAAAAAGTCTTTCGACAAAACTTAGGCTTTAAAATTATAAACAGGTTTGATAATTTGTTCGATATGAACGGTATCTTTAAGCCAAGGCAAAATAGAGTTCATCTTCTTATATGCCCAAGGTGACTCGTCCAGTGTAGACTTTCGTACCGAAGTAGAATAAATCCCTTCCATACTTTTTCGGAATTTTTCCATTGAAAGCATTTTTTTAGCTTGAGTTCTAGACATAACTCGTCCCGCACCGTGTGGCGCCGAAAAATTCCAGTCCTCATTTCCCAAGCCCCGCCCAATAATGCAACCATCTCGCATATTCATTGGTATCAAAACAAGCTCACCCTTTTCAGCACGAATTGCTCCTTTCCGTAAAATCATTTTATCCGTATCAAGATAATTATGAATTGTTTCAAAGCTATTTTCCACATTGATGTTCATTTTATCAATAATAATTTCCATCATCTTTTTTCTGTTATCAGATGCAAACTTTTGAATTACCGCAACATCATTTACATAATCATCAAAATCCTGCCCCGACAAATAAGACAAAGCAAAATTAAAATTACAAGGATTTGTTTTGTTTGCTAACTGCTGATAATAGCTCGCAACATTATGTCCAAGATTTCGCGAACCAGAGTGAATAACCAAATAAAGCTTTCCCGATTTATCTTCACCGACTTCAATAAAATGATTGCCCCCTCCCAGCGAACCCAAAGAAAGATAAGCTCGATCTAAATCAATTTTTGGCTTACCTACACATCTTAGCTGCGAAAAATCGTAATCGCTTTTTTCCCTATGAACTTTATCCCCATTTGGAATATATTGATAAATCGTTTTGTCCAAAGTCTCAAAGTCTAAACGCTCCACATCCAGCTCGCAGGTCAGCATACCACAACCAATGTCCACACCAACCAAGTTAGGTGTAATATATTTATCAACCGTCATAGTCGTCCCAATTGTGCACCCCTTTCCCGCATGCACATCAGGCATTATCCGAATTTTCGAATTTAAATACGGCTCAAAATTTGCAAGCTCTTTAATCTGTTGCAAGGCATCCATTTCCACATTTTCCGCAAAAATCTTTACTTCATTGCCAACTTTGTTTTTAAAAACCATTCTATCTCCCCACTAAAAATAAGCCTTGCTATTATTACCAAAAATTTGAAGAATGTCAAGTACAAGTTTTTATTGTGTGAAGCTTTGGAAAAATGGCTTATTCAGTTTGGTTAAAGCTTTACTAAATTACGGAGGGGCTTTCCTATAATATGCCATTCTGCTCAATCAATTCTAAATTCGACTTTTATAATATTTTGAGCTTTCCAACGTTTATATGTGGGATTCGTTTTTATATTAGCCATTAAATCGGAAGTTTCAGAAAAATTACTTGCGTTCCATATTTCTTCTGTATTAGGTCTATCAATATAAAACCATGTCCTCCGAGCTCGCTTTCTTTGTAATAACAACGCCTTAAACTCTGATTCATTAATACTTCTATCTCTATGATAAAAGTAAATTTTGGGAGGCTCCAAACGAGCAATCTCTCCAACTTTTTTATTTGTAAATTGGGTGGTATGAATTTTTTCAAAGCCCTGTTTTTCTTCCAAATATGTTTTTGTTTCTTTCAGCCACTTTTGGAAATAGATGTTACTCCTTGTATCACGAAATTGACCGTTATCATAATCTATTTTTATATCCATCAAATTAGGTTTACTACTTTTTAATACAATTTCTTTTTTTGAAATTGAATTAGCAGGTATAAAAAATGCATATAAAGTTTTTTTCTCCCAATTATTTAATATTAGCCACCAATCACTATCTAAAAAGTCAAGTTTTGGATTTGCCCAATATAAAGGCACAGTTTTATTTTTAGAAGCAAATGTTACTGGATTTGAAATGGACAACCCTTTCTTTTGTAATAAATTAATAGCCTTATCCTTGGGTTTGGTCATTTTGTTTTTTTCTTCTATTTCAATAATTTTACTTCTTTGAGTAAGTGTTTTATTTTCATAAATTTCTTCTACTTTGTTATTGTTTCTTTTTTTTATTAACCAAGATTTAGCTTTTCGTTTTGTTTTTTTCATTTCTGATAATTTAATAAGCCACTTTGCAAATTTAGTTGCACAATTTTTATACCATTGTGAACAAATATAATACCCACCGATTTCTTTTGCCCAATATCTTGGATTATCATAATCATCATATCTTCCTTGTTCAATATTTCTTAATAGGGTAAATTTCAAAGTCTTTTTCCATGTATAATGTTTAAAACAAATTCCGAATGTGTTATAACAATAATCTTTATCAGTAAGTAGTTTTTTCATTTCATCCTTTGGAATAAGATTATTCGAAAGTAAATTATCCATTGTTCTTTTTACATGATCTTGAATTTTTTCATTATTTTTTGGATAGAGTTCAAAATTTATTCCACCAATTACAACGCTTGTTTTATTTTCAGTCTTTTCAATCGTAAACATTGAATTATCAATAGTGATATTTTTGTAATCATTTTCATTGTACTTATCTTCATTTTTTGATTCGGGAAAGAGAGTGTTATAAATATGCTTTATGCACTTATTTGCTTTAACAACACAAGGGGGTATTTTCTGCCGTAATAAAATACCATTTAATGTTTTTGCTCTGCTTAATGCAACATAAACCTGCCCAGAATCCCACGCATCGCAAGCATCAATCACAATCGCATCAAGTGTTAAGCCTTGCGATTTATGAATTGTAACCGCCCAACCTAGTTTTAACGGAATCTGTGAAAAAGAGCCTTCAGTAATCTGCTTAATTGTTTTTGAGTTTTCATCCCATTCATATCGAATACTGTTCCACGTTTCCCTACCAAGTCGGTACTTTTTGCCTTTTATTTCAACTTCAACATCGTCCACCCCAAAATCAGTAACTTTTCCCATATCGCCATTTGCCAATGCTTGTCCGGTAATATTTTTTGTAACCATAACTTTAGCTCCAATACATAATTCTAAAGTTTGAGGTGTAAGAAAATGTTTAAAATTAAAATTTCCGTTTACAAAACCTTCAAAAGTCTTGAAATCAGCACCATTTTGTTTTAGGTTGAGCATTTTAATTGTATTAAATTTTTCGGCATCTCTATTTTTTGTAGTCAGCAAAAGACATTCTTCAGGTACATTTTTTGTTCCAAGCCTTGTTTCAATAAAACAATTTGAATTTAAAAAATCAATATCTTTTTCATAACCTTGTTCACATCTTCTAATTCTGTTCAACATATGAATAAAAGGTTCATCGCCTTCTTGTCTGTATATTTTTTTTAGCTGAATTGCTTTTACATCAAGTTTTTTAAAAACTTTTCCTGCAAAAAAGAAGGGGCTTTTCCAGCGTTCAAAAAATTTTTGTTTTGCTTTATCACCATCTAATATTGGTGGTAATTGAAAACAATCACCGATAAGGAGCATTTGCTTTCCACCAAATGGCTTACTTTTATCACACCATAGTTTGAGTGCATAATCAATATGGTCAATCATCCACGAAGGAACCATTGAAATTTCATCTATAATGATTAAATCGGTATGATCTAAAACTGGATTTTTCTTTAAACGTTTTATTTCTTTGGATTCAAATACATCTGTTTTAAAACCAAAAAAGGAATGAATTGTTTGTCCACCAATGTTCACTGCCGCTACTCCAGTTGGTGCAAGTACAATGCAGTTTTTATTTAATTCTGATTTTAAATTATTTTTCAAATATTTAATGAAAGTAGATTTTCCTGTTCCTGCACCTCCAGTCAAAAATATTACAGGAATATTTTGCCTTATATAGTCATAAGTCTTTTTCAGTTCGGGATTTTCGTTAATGTTATAATTTTTTGGAAGTTCATCATTCATATCAAAAGGCACAATATTTACATTATTTCCTACACGATTAATTTTTTCTATCGCCTCATTCAAGATTGTTGAAAAATTCATAATATTTACTCCCTTGATAAAGTTTTACTCTACCATTTCTCTAACCCAATAAGGCACATCTGATGTACTAATTTTGGTAAGTTTGCCACGGCTGTCCATTATATACCATTCACGAGCTTTGCTTATGCAATAGCAATATGAGCCCTCGCAATAAACAATGCAATAGTAAAAACCTTTTTGATATTCGTTTGAGCCAAAACCACTATTGGTTCTACGCCCCGTACTACCAGAGTACCAACGCCATTGCATCGGTGGGCGTTGCTGAGTTGTTCTGTTTGAATTGGTATTTCGTTCGTATGATTCATCAGATACAGCCGTTCTCTGTGTGCTTGCCGTTTCAGTGTCCGAAAGTAGTGCCGCTGCTAATAAAAAGCAACTGTTTAACATAAGCACAAGGCAAGCGAGAGCCAAGCCTTGAAGCAGGCGCGTCAGTTTAACAGGTTTTCTTTTCGTAGCATTGTTATCGCTCATTCTAATTTTTGCGTTGTCATTTTTATAAAAGTTTTTTTGTTTCATAATTTTATTCTTCATGAGTTTTGATTTTCAAAATTAGCAATTACATTGAATCACGTATTGCTTTTAATGCAAGGGCTAATTCATAAGAGTCGTTGGTAACACCATCAGCGTATTTGTTGACAGAAAGTCTGCCATAACAGTTGCCGTAATTGTCATAAAGCCAAGGTGCGTTTGAAGCATATTTATTAAAAGGACTATAATCCGAGTAATCAGAACCATAATCTCCATATTTATTGAAAATAGAATCTGTACTGTATTTCGAGCCATAATCCCCGTATTCATTGAAAATGGATTTAGTTTCGTACTTATCTTCAAATGTTCCTAAAAAAGTTCCATCATCTGCAACAATGTGCAACTCCTCAAGTGACACTGCAAAAACACTGACGCTTAAAATAAAAAGCACCACTCCCCGTGTCGACTATTTTAACACCGAGCGCAGTACCATTTTTATTGTTTTCAGTTACCAGATAATTAACATCGCTTGCAGACAGTGTAACGCTCGAAGTAGTCAAAACTATACTTTGGATAAAGGCATCATAGAATGCTTGCTACTCTTTAGAAAAATTATCTGCCTGGTGCTTACAACCAAACAAAACACAAACCATCATCAATCCAACGAATAACGCTGGTAATCTAAACTTCTTCATATAAAACTCCTTACGGCAATGAAGAAAACGCCTTTTTTAAAATTTTGTCTTTCTACCATATTAAACGCAAAAAAGACGAAGCAAAATCTCTATAGTCAGAAGTCCTATTTCGTCTTTCTTTTAGTGTAAAAAATATTTGTATAAAAGTATTGTCGGAATAAAATCTTTGTAAAAAATTTAATTGATTATATCGATAAATTTTTTCGGGGGGGGGGGGGGTAAAAAAAAATACGGTTTTTTTTAGTTAAAAATTTTTAAACAAAATAAAAATTTAATAAAATAATAAAAATCTTACTCTACCCAGTCGCGGGGGGGGGGGGCCGCCCCCCCCCCAAAAACAAAGACGGTTTTAGTTCGTTACATATTTGTAAACAAACTAAAAATTTACTAAAAAAAGCTATAAAATATGAATAAAGCCCTTTTAACCTTTGCATTTTACCGTTGATCTCGCCTATTAAAACTACTATAAAAACAAATAAAAGTCAAGGGCTTTTTTTTTACGGGTTTTGAGTTTTTATAAATTGCAAGAAATATTGTTCGAAAAACATACAGGAGATTTTACCCCTGTGCAGTGATAGTTTATTTTGCTTTTTTCAAAAATACAACATACTTTTCTTTCAATTCGGTCGATGAATTTGAGTCATGGTCATAGTTAAAAAGTTTTTGCTCGAAAGAAATTGCAATACCACCCTTGTAAAACCAAAGTTTTTTTTCTATAAAACCTGTACCCTCACCATACATCCAAAAAAATGGTTCCTCAAATGAGGTTTCAACAAAATTAAAGATGTGGTCATTGTTTTTATTTTTTGACGAATCTATGTTCATTAATTCGTTATACGAACAAGTTAAGCAATTTTGAGAAGCGTCATAATTTATTACAAGTTTTACATTTTTCACTTCTGCAATATCAAATTCAAAACCATCAAGCTCAATCAATTCGAGTGAGTCAAAAACATATTCGCCAGCATAATTTTTCAGATAATCGCTCGTAATTGAAAAAACCTTTCTTGAAAAAAACTCGCCTTTACCTGCAGCAAGAGTGTATCCACCTTCATAATCCCAAGTATGTGCCCATATTTTTTCAGGTTTTTTTTCAAAGTTAAAAAACACAAGTTCGCCTTTGTAGCTTTTGATTTCTGAAACGGGACTTTTAAAAACATTTCCATTTGCACTTTTTTTTAGCTCTATCTTGTTTCGTTCTACAATTTTTCCATTTACTACATCAACTTCTGTAGTGTAAACTTTTCCATTTTCCACAAAAATGTTAAATATTCCACTTGCGTGTCCATCGCCTTGAAACTTGCGTTTGTTTTGTTGAATGTACAGCCCCTGATTTGCTTTTATTTTTGCAAAAATATCAGTGTTATCAAAGCCATTTTCGTCGTACCCCTTGCCCTTAAAGGCTCCGGGTTTTATGCCTTTGATTTCATTTGCAACTATTTTTGCAATATCCGTTTCGAGCTTTTCCAAATAAGCCGAAAAACACCAGCCTTCAATACCACCGTGGGAACGAACCTTAACCCAATTGGCAGTTTTCCCATCAATTTTGTCAGCCTTCCCAACTTTCAAAACTTCAACACCGTTGTTTTTTTCCAAAACACCAACAATCGCAGCTTGTAAGCTTTGAGCCTTTCTAACCCTTAAATTAACCGTTGTGTAATGTGTAAAGGGTAAGGTCCAAGCAAGGCTAACAATACTAAGCAAAATAAAACTTAAAAAAATCTTTTTTCGCATCATATAAATCTCCTATTAAAACAACTTCAAGCTTAAAAAGCCGTAGTTGCATTATCGTTACAAGTACCAGATAACTTTATTCTAGCTATCTGGATTTTTATTTTTGTTACATCAACGTTTAGTTTCCCGATGGAATAAATGTAAACACTCTAGTAAGTATACCATTTATTTTATTTTTTTATATCACCTTAAAAAAACTTAAACTTTTTTTGCTTTATGTTGCATAAGCTAACTTATTATAAAGAATTAACTTCAGTAATATACATACCATACTCCTTAGTTTCAACAGCGAGTAAAACTTCACGTGTTTGAAAAGTAATTTTTATTTTGCAAAACTCAAGTTTTGGGCAATTTTGTACTTTTAAAATAATTGCATTGTCAAGAAGCTCTTGATATAATGACGGCTTGTCAACTTTTTTATATAAATTCATATTTTTATCAAATATTTCAATTTGTTCCACTTCTGTCTCCCCTCCTTTTAGTGAGTTTATTTCCAGAAAGAAAAATAGTTCGTCCTTATCAGTTTTGGTTACATAACTTTTTTTCATTATGTAACTTTCATTAAGCTTCATAAGAAAAAGTTTAGACGCAAAAATGCCTGAAAAAATAACAAATACTACAAGACAGACAATGGCATATTCAATGATTTTAAAGAATATTTTACGAAAGATTTTACATATTAGCATTTTAATGTTGTTCGTCTTTTTGTTCATATAATTTTCCTTTTTTATCTCGTTTAAAAATTTTAGTATCAGCTATATGAATTTTATTTGTAGAATCATTTTTTAATGAAACTAAAACCTCAAATTTTTCCATAAATACAATTTTTATTTTAAAAGACTCAAGATTCGGATACTCACTTATTTCTAAAATAAGAGCATTGGGATAGCTTATGGTATTTTTACAACAAGCTTCTTTAAGTAAATTCATATTGTCATCAAGTATGTCAACAAACAAAACTCTTCCAATCTCCCCACTATTTACAAGAACTAAAACTAGTTCATTTTTATAGTTTTTTATCACATAGCTTTTTTCGTTTGTATAATTGACTTTTACTGTTCGAAATATCAATATTAAATGCAAAAACATAAAAAACACATAACAAACAATCCCATATTCAATTAATTTTATTACAATTTTCGGTAAAGGTTTTAAAAATTTTTGTACTTTAGTTTTCATACATATGCTCGCTTGCAATATATTTATTATCATAGCCATTATGATATTTATTTGGATAGAGATATCGCATCATTCTGTTAATAGCTTTAGACCGTAATTTACTTCCTTGCAAAATACGAACTTGCTTTGCTAATGTTGCTTTATATTCTGAAATATTCATTCCCTGCGTATTTTTGATTTTTTCATTGATAAACCAAAACTGAGTTTCTAAATATTTTTCACCACTTCTTTTTTCATAAACATTTGCCCAAGATTTATATCCATTTGAAAAGCCCATATAGGGACTGTAACGCGACATAACAGAACCAACTAAAATACTTAACAAACAAGAATTAAAAAGCAATAAACAAAATACAATTAAAAAAGCTCGCTTCAATACTTTCATAAACGACCTTCCTATATCATTTGGGTTCCAATATTCAAACTCCCCTTTGAGTTTTTCATATTTTTCTAAAGCGTTTTAATAACGTTCTGCTCTCATCGCTTTGAGTTTCATTGCACGACTTTGCTTTCTAACAAGTAGGCGCCGAAAGGCGACCGAGCATACGGTTTTCTTAATTTGTTGTAGCTCCTTTAAAAGTAAAGCATCAGCCATACAAAAATGGTTGTTTTATTTATTCCTTACTACTCTGAAGCCAATACAGATTGCGTGTATAGGATTTATCTGTATAGCTGGTGCTGCAAAATACCTGTCGTATGGACTAATCTCTTCTGTCTGTATATCATATCTATACAAACAGCTATGCCCTTTTACTACCCTGTCAGTTGTTGATGGTGGAATCCCCTGATGATGTGGGTCAAATGGTGTTGGGTTATAACCCACATCCGGTCCTTTGGGATTATTTTCCTCACAATTTGCATAATAGTCAACGGCATATAGATCCCAGCACCACTCAGCGACATTGCCGATAATATCGTAGAACCCAAGTGCATTGGGAGCTTTACTTCCAACGACTTCGGCACTTAAATACCGCCAGTCATATTGTAATACAGCAACTTGTTTTATATCACTAATATCAGTTTGACTAGCAACATATTCCCATTCTGCTTCAGTTGGTAGACGATAGCCGTTTTTGTTTTTATCCCACAATACTTCTGTATCATGTGGTTTTTGAGGGTTTTCAGTACCAAACTCATAACAAGGCTCCAGCCCTTCTTTTTCGCTTAACCAATTGCAAAATTTACAGGCGTTAAAAAAATCTACATATAAAGCAGGCCAATATGCTGGGATTACAAAATTAGGACACTTTTCTAATTGTGTAGCAATATGAACATCAGCCACTTCATTTAAGACATGTTCTGTGTTTGTCTCTTTCAAAAATGCCCTAAACTGCTCTACTGTAATTTCATATGCTGACATACTAAATGAATCAATCGATATATTTTTGCTAGCCCCATCTTTTAATGGTCGCTTAAAAGTTCCGCCCGCGACATCGAGCATTTTAATTTCTTTGTAAGTTAGTATTTTATATGAAGGCTTTTCTTTTTCTAAATAAGCCGAAAAACACCAACCGACATCGTTATTTTCATTTTGAACTTTTTTCCAAGTAGCTGATTTGCCATCAATGGTTTCCTCTTCGCCAACTTCTAAAATTTTTACACAACTATTAGGTTGCAAAATCCTAATTTCTTCTGCCTCAGTTCCTTGCCTTTTTCGTAGTTTCAGGAAATCGGTTACATAGTAAATAGGCGAATCGATCTCTGTAAAATCTTTTTCGGCAACATTCGGTTTTGTTTCCTCAACGGCAGTATCACTTTGAGCCACTGCTTCCGAAGTTTCAACTACTGCTTCATTTACAGGCTTTTCTTTTTTTGCACAAGAAATAACAAAAGCCAAACTCATAAATAATAAAAACATCTTTTTCTTAAACATAATATTCTCCTTAAAAACGCACAGGAGATTTTATCTCCTGTGCAGTACTTATTTATCAGAATTTTGTGCAAGCCTAAAACCAATACAAATTTCACGAACAGGATTTATATTTGCTGCAGGGTTCGAAAAGTTTCGGTGAAACGGTTCAAAGTCATCTTTAGCCACTGAAAAAAAGTCATAGCCTTTTATCACTCTGTCAGTTGTTGAAGGCGGAACCCCCTTATTATGTGGGTCAAAGGCGTCCGGATTAAAACCAACTTCGGGACCGCGTGGATTTTTCCCCTCGCAAGTTTCATAATAATTTATATCGTATAAATCCCAACACCACTCATAAACATTTCCAAGCATATCATAAATGCCGTGAGTATTTGGTTTTTTACTTGCTACTATTTCGGGAGCAGAGCCTTTCTTTATATTTTTAAAAGTTAAGTTTGCAATTTCAGAAAGCTTATTAGCAGACACTTCTCCAAGTGCATATTCCCACTCAGCTTCGGTTGGCAAGCGATAACCGTTTTTGCTTTTGTCCCACGATACCTTTGTGTTGTTTAGATTTTTTTCATCAATTTTATGAATTATGTAAACAGGAGCCAAGCCATTCTTTTTGCTAAGCCAATTACAAAACTCACAAGCGTCAAAAAAACTAATGTAAGGTGCAGCCCAATTACTTGGCATTTTAAAATCGCTTTGTAACGCTTTACCTTCGTACTCAAATTGACTTAAAACCCATACTTCGTTAGTTCCGTCTGGTTTTAAACAATGTCCTGTATCTGATTCACTATAAAAGCCCACTCCGCCCGTCTCACTTAAAAATTCACGAAACTGTCCAAGTGTTATTTCCATTTCTGAAAGCTTAAAAGAATCTACGCTAATTTCTTTTTCTGTACCGTCTTTTTTCGGTCGCTTAAAAGTTCCTCCCGCAATATTGACCATTTTAATTTCTTTGCAAGTTAATATTTTATCTGAAGGCTTTTCTTTTACTGTTGTTTTCTCTGTATAAACTTCATAACCATCCGCAGTTTTTTTAATAAAAGTTTTACGATAATAAGTTATGGGTTCGCCATTTTCCGTTTCTGGGCGTATTGTTGTATCCACCAAACCCTCTTTTGCTCCATACTTAAATAGCAAATCTAAAGCTTTTTTATCTTCGCCTGCAAGATATACCGCATTGTAAATACTTCTTTCCACATCCCCTACTGGTACGGTATGATAATTTTCATTTGGATCAGCACCATTTTTCAAAAAATACTCTATAAAATTATACGACTTAGAACTAACTGCATAGAAAAAATCTGAAAATTTGTTAGCATATCCAAAATAAGCATCTTTTTTTGCACCAGCTTTTACAAGTTTATGATAGGTTTCCAAGTCATCGTCTTTAATAGCGTAGTGTAAGTAAGACTCTATTATTGGGGCTCTGGTCTCTATAAAGCCTGTAGCACCATTTTCTAAAAAGAAAAGCAACGCCTCTGTATTTTTTTCTTCATAAAAAGCTAAAAGTATTTCGCCAAGTGTATAATATTTTTCACCCTCTTCAGTCTCTAAACTTCTTTCACCATCAGGCGTTGTTTTTTTCAGCGGTTCAATAAGTTTTTTTAAATTGGCAGCGTCTTTATCTTTGTAAAGACGTAAAACCTCTTTTGCAAAAGCCTTTTGATTTGGAAACCAAAGCTTATCAAAATCAATCTCTGCAAAATCTGTTTCAGCAACATTAGATTTTGCATCCTCAACAGTGGAACCACTTTGCCCCACTGCTTCACTCAAAGGCTTTTCTTTTTCTGCACAAGAAAAAACAAAAACCAAACTGATAAATAACAAAAAACTCTTTTTCTTAAACATAGTGTTTTCCTCCTAAATATTAGGTTTTATTAAAACCTTGAAAAAATATAAATATCTAAAATATCTAATAATGTAATAATTATTTTAAACATCCAAGTACTTTATCAAAAAGATAAACCTTGATAAAGTACAATTTTCATAAAACAACTCTAAAAAACATGTAGAATATATTCTACTATTTTTTTCTAGAGTATTCAGTCACAAATATACTCGTAATGTCTTCTAGTTTGTACTTTCTGCTTTCAAAGTACCCTGCAGTTTCATAGTAAACTAAAGTTTCTTTGTCGTTTATTGTTTCAATGCCAAGTACATTTACTGAATGTCTTCCTTGTTTCTCTCCCATATTAATTCTAGCTTCAATGGTAACAACCTTATTGCCACATTCTTGAATACGTTTGATTTCTTCAATAGCCCCCTTGTTGTTGTCTATATAATACATATTAACATTCAACCCCGTAGCTTTTTCTTGCAAAGCTTTCCGCTCTTCAATAGTGAACAGCTGATCATCACCAAAAGTTTCGATTGTATTATATTCAATAAAATCGGCTGTTTTTCCTGTTTTAAAATGTTCATTAGCAGCATTTGCTGCATTAAGTAGTACTGTATAAACACATCCATAATTTTTGATTGTACTAGGTTTAGACCACCTACTGTGAACTTCACCACCTCCTAATGACATTTTAGATGCTGGGTTTTTGTCTTGTTGCATAGCGACTGAACTGACATCAAGTATTATTCCACCATATCGGTTTCTTCCCACCCCCTCTCTTCCTCCATCATCCTCAAGCATATGAGGCTCTTGAAAGTTTGCTAGGTTCTGATTTCCAAAAAAAATGTTGCTAAGTTTGGTGTCTTTGTCTAAATATCGAGCTTTGACATAGGGTTTCTTTTTTTCGATATTGTCCACTATCGGCTTATTTAACTCGTCGTTCTCATTTACTCCTATGTCGTGTTTATTGTCAACAACGGTTTTGTCATTGTCACTCTCATCACCGCTAGCTCCATTATCAACGATAGTTTCATCGTCGTCAGGTGTTTCGTCGACTGTAGGATTTTCTTTTTCGTTATCTTCGTTGTCAACAATGGTTTCGTTATCGGTGATTGTTTCATCGTTATCGTCATTCTCACCACTACTATGTCCATCATCAACAGTGGTTTCATCATCTGATTCTCCGTTTACAATAGGTTTTTTATTATCCCCATCCTCTTCAGACGTTCCCTCATTACCACCAATATTTCCGGTATTTCCATTGTTAGCAGGCGGTTCTGATGGAGTTTCAGGTTCAGGTTCTACTCTGTCCTCTGGGGGAAGAGCAATATCCTTCCTAAGATCTGGTTTGTTAGTGCCTGAGGGTGCACGGTAAATCGATACAACTGAACCAAAACCCCTTGGCTCATAGCAATTCAAAGCACCTAGACTACCGCCCCTGTGCTCAAACTCTTCCGGCTGAAGTCCACTGTCCGTCCAGCCGAAACCAAAATCATCATTGTTTAAGTCAATACTTAAAGCAAGATCCTCAAATTTTTTGTTCATAATTTACTCCTTAAAAATTATGATTTGAGATTTTCGCGAAATCTCTACAGTTAAGTATACCATTTATTTCATTTTTTTATATCACCTTTTAAAAAAAAATTAAACTTTTTTTGAAAAACTTCTCTTTTTTTTCTATTTTAAGGATGTTTTAACTATTCAGTACTCTCTAAAGCGTTTTAATAACGTTCTGCTCTCATCGCTTTGAGTTTCATTGCACGACTTTGCTTTCTAACAAGTAGGCGCCGAAAGGCGACCGAGCATACGGTTTTCTTAATTTGTCATAGCTCTCTAAAAAGTAAAGTACCATACTGTTTCTTGATTA
This sequence comes from Treponemataceae bacterium, assembly GCA_038397925.1. Taxonomy (GTDB): domain Bacteria; phylum Spirochaetota; class Spirochaetia; order Treponematales; family Treponemataceae; genus Treponema_B. Next base: position 7,728 of record JARGFC010000085.1, on the reverse strand, counting down.
TAGATTTGTTCTGGCTTTAGGAGGATGCTGGGAAAGTTTTTTTGGTTCGGGCTGTCGGGGTAGCCTTGACTTTCGAGACATATACCAGCAAACTTGTCGTAAAGATTGCCGTTTTTGCCAAGTTGGCGGTCTAAAAAGTTTCCTGTGTAAACGGTTAAAGCTGGTTGTGTAGAATAAACCCGCAAAATTCGTTCTGTAACAGGTTCATGCAAAACGCAGGCTAATGCCTTGTAACTGTCTAGGTTTTTTTTGATAATGAAAGTTGTGTCTAAGCCTGAAGTATTTTTGTCGTTGATTGCATCGCTTAAAATTCGTGGTGCTGTAAAATCATAATTTGAGTTTTTTACCGGAAGGATTTTTCCAGTGGGAATTAAGTTTGTATTTGTTTCTATGTATTCTTCCGAGGGAATTAAAAGCTCATGATTTAAAATCGAAACATAATTTCCACCTGCCTGCATACCAGCGGGGTTTAAGTTAAAATAAGTATGATTTGTCAAGTTTACAAAAGTAGGTTCATCGGTTTTTGCATAATAACGCAAAATAATTTCATTATCCCTTGTCAATGTGTAAGAAACTAACATTTGTAAACCACCCGGAAAGCCTTGTTCACCCGAGTTGCTATAGCGTTCTAAAAAAATTGTGGCGTTATCAGCAGTTGAGTTTTGTGTTGCATGCCAAATTTGTTTATCATAACTTGGGTAACCTCCATGTAGACAGTTTTTTCCATCGTTTTGAGCGAGATGGTATTCTTCATCCCCGATTTTTACTTTAGCGTTTGAAATTCGTCCGGCAACTCGCCCAAGCAAACTTCCAAAATGATGCTTATTATCTATGTAGCCTGCCAGTGTAGAATAACCTAAAACGATATCATCAAAACCAATTCCGTTTTTCGCCGGTAATAAAATGCTTGTAATGCAGGCACCGTAGTTTGTTAAAGACATTCGCATTTTACCATTATCTATTGTAAAAAGTAAAACTTCTCGTCCATCGGAAAGAGTTCCAAATTTTTGTTTGTTTATTTGCATCATACTACTTGATAATACACTAAACTTTGAGATTATTCAACAGCTTAAAATTTTTTAAGTTTAAGATATCTTGAAAAAGTTTTTATGTTTTTAAAACTTGGTAAAATAATTTTTATTATAAAGTTTTAAGCTTGACAAAAAATTATATTTTTGATAATTTGTTAAAATGTTGGAAAAAGCAACAATCGACAAAATTTTTTCACGACTTGCTGAAAGAAATAAAAACCCGACAACAGAGCTCAATTACAAAAATGACTTTACTCTTTTGGTTGCGGTAATTCTTTCAGCCCAAGCTACTGATGTTGGCGTAAACAAGGCAACCGAAAAACTTTTTGCCGTTGCCGACACTCCAGAAAAAATGCTAGCACTCGGTGTGGAAGGCGTAAAAAAATATATTGCGACTATTAACTATTATAACACAAAGGCAAAGCATTTAGTTCAAATGTCCGAAAAACTAATTAGCGACTTTAACGGCACTGTACCCGATACCTTTGAGGGGCTAACAAGTTTAGCGGGTGTCGGACGAAAAACCGCAAATGTTATTTTGAATACAATTTTTGGTCACGAAACAATAGCGGTGGATACCCACGTTTTACGAGTTGCAAATAGACTTGGACTTTCAAATGGAAAAACGCCCGAAGCGGTTGAAGCCGATCTTCTTAAACTTACACCAAAAAAACACCGAAAAAATGCTCACCATCTTTTAATACTTTTTGGGCGATATACTTGCAAAGCTCGCAATCCCGAATGCACAACTTGTTTTTTAAACGATCTTTGCAAATACCGAATTGAAAAAAAGATATAAGTTTTTAGTTTTTTAGCGAGATTTACGCAGCTACTTTTAACTTGCGTTATGCTCTAATCGCTTTCGAGTTTCATTGCACGGCTCTGGTTTGCTTAAGGTTAGGAATTTTTGTGCGTCAAAAATTCCTAACCCAACTTTGCCAGATTTGCCTTGTAGCTCAAAGTGTAGTTTAAGACGCTCGTCATCCAAAGCCCACCTTGAAAAAACATCCTTGTTTTTTCAAGGTGGTCGTGTTTTGAATTTTATATTATAAATTTTATGAAAATTCAAAACTCGCTAAAGCAAAATACTAGCCCGACATCCGTGTCGGGAGCACTGTTTTTCGCAAGTAAGGACAAGTCTTATTTTGTTAATTTAAAAACTAGTTAATTTTGCTCAAGATTTTGTTTAGTCGAGCTTTGTCGTAGAGTTCGATGGGGCGTCCCTCGCTAAAACGGATGGCTTCCTCAGTGAAGGCGCCAGCACTGCAACATACTCCTGTTCCTGCTTTTAATTCTTTTGCACGCTCGTGAAAATCTCGCAAAAGCAATTCGCCAACAGAGCCTTGAGAGCGGAAAAATCTAAACAAGGCTGTGTCAGTAAAACGGTCTATGTCGATTGAGGCGACTATATCACTGTGAGTAGTTAAAACTACCACATCAATAATTTTGATGCGAGCGTTGGGGAAAAAAACAGCAACAATTTTTCTGCATAAGGCGACAAACTCACTCTGCCCCGCCATTAAATATGTTCGTAAAGCTTTATTTTGATGTAATTCTTGATATTTTGAAATTAAACTTGGAACATCTTTATACGAAGGACTAATAATTTGTAACTCTTTTAATAAGCTAAGAGCCTTTGCAATATCTTTTAGTTTTATACAAGATTGAGCGTATAAATATCTTAATTCATTTTGGATTTCTTGTTGGATTTGCGGATGCTTTAAACCAATTTCAAAGTTTTTACAAGCTTTTTCGTATTGACTTGCTTTCATATATATAAACCCACAATAAAGAGAGCTTTCTGCACCAAAAGTAGCATCAAGTCTCAACTTTGAAAAAATCTTCAAGGCGTTATCGCTCATTCCAATCTCAAAAAAACATTGTCCTATTGCAAACAAACTTTCTTTATCATCGGGAGAAATTTGAAGTACCTGCTTTAAAAAGGGTATAGCGTCGTTGTATTTTTTAAGTTTTATATATGCAAGTGCGAGATGTTTTTTTGCCTGTTGGCTTTTTTCATTTAGAATTAAAGCTTGACGAAATAGCGGAACCGCCTTATCATATTTTTTTTCAAGATAGTGCACATAAGCTAAATTATAATTTATTTGAAAATCGCTTTGGTTAATTGTACGAGCTAGTAAAAAACCTTCTTTTGCTTCGTTTATTCTATTTGTTTTTAGGGCTGATAAACCATATTTTAAGTTTATGTCCAATTGCTCGGAAGGGGGAAAAGTAGCACTTCGAGCGAAAAGACTTGCGTAAATCGAAAAAGCTCTTTCCCAATTGTTGTCTTCAATATAAATATCACCGACAGCTTTTAAGGCACTCACATCATTCGGATTTTGTGCCAGTTTTTTTAAGCCTGCTGTTAAAATTGTCTTTTTAGATTTTTGACTGCCCTTTCGTTTTGTTGTAACTTTTGAAATTAACAACAAAATTACAAAAAAAATTAAAACAACTACACTAACTGCTACAAAAATACTGACTATATCCATATTTATTATATCGGCAGATTTAACGAATTTAATTAGAAAAGTTTAGTAATATAAAGAAAAGCACAAGGTCTCTAAACAAAATTTCAGAGACCTTTGTATCCAAAAACCTAAAATTCAACCTTTGGTGCAGTTTGAGCTTCTTCACTAGCAGCAAAAAATTGTTTGCGTACAAAACCCGTCATCCCTGCTATAATCGAGTTGGGAAAACGACGAATATAAGAATTATACGCCTGCACCGCATCATTAAAACGCTTTCGCTCCGTAGCAATTCTATTTTCGGTGCCTTCTAGCTGATCTTGCAAACTTAAAAAGTTTTCGTTTGCTTTAAGTTCGGGATAGCTTTCCGAAACTGCTAAAAGCCGTTGCAAAGACCCTGAAAGTTGGTCTTGTGCTTTTTGAAACTTTTCAAAGAGTTCAGGATTTTCTAAAACATCTGCTCCAACCTGCACACCACCAGCAGACGCTCTAGCCTTTGTTACTGCAGAAAGAACACCTTCCTCGTGATCTGCATAACCTTTTACAGTTGCCACCAAGTTTGGTACTAAATCTAGTCGTCTTTGGTATTGGTTTTGAACCTGTGCCCAAGATGCCGTTACAGCCTCGTCCATACTCACCATTTTATTAAAGGTACATGAATAGAAAAGCACAAGCAAAGCTACAATACCAATAATCGGTAATAAAATTTTTTTCATTGTATTTCCTTTTGAATCAAGATATTAAATTTTTCAAAAAAAATCAAGAGGTATTTAAACCTCCTTGTACACAAACGTATACTATTTTAGTATCTTGTGATATAATGAAGTTGAGGGGATAATTATGAAAAAATATCGTATGTTTATTTTGAGCTTCGTTGTATTTTTGAGTTCTTGTTTTGTTTCTAAAGACGGACCTTTTTTAGTGGATGAAAAAATTGAAAATGAAAAGTGGCTTGATTATGTAATTAGTGGAGAGTCAAAGGAGTTTGCAATAAAATAAATTATTTTATCGAGCTAAAAAAATCTATCTTTGCTTAAATAGACAAAAAATTTTTTATGTGTTAAAATAAATATCTAATAGGAGTGAATATATGAAAACTGAAAAATATTTAGTTACTAAAAAAATTAACTTAAAAGATTTTTCCACAAAATGTGAAGAAAATTTAGAGCGAGATGAAGTTGAAAATAAACTTATGCCTGAAAATCTTAAGCTAATGGAAAAATACCAAGACAAACTTTATGCTGAAAGTAAGCAAGGACTTTTGATTGTAATTCAAGCTATGGACACAGCGGGAAAAGACGGCTTGATTCGGCACGTTATGACATCCTTTAATCCGCAGGGTGTTTATGTGGCAACTTTTAAAGTGCCTTCAACGGTTGAGCTTGCTCACGACTATCTTTGGCGGGTTCACCAGTTTGCACCGAGACGTGGAGGAATTACTATTTTTAACCGCTCTCATTATGAGGATGTTATTATTGCTCGTGTGCATAATCTTGTGAAAAATCAAAACTTACCAGATAGGATGAAAAGTAAAAATATTTGGGATGAGCGTTATGAGCAGATTCGTAACTACGAAAAATATCTTAATGATAACGGAATTGAAGTTGTAAAATTTTTTTTACATATTTCAAAAGAAGAACAAAAAGAACGCTTGCTTGCTAGAATTGATAAACCAGAAAAAAACTGGAAATTTTCAGGTGGTGATATTGAGGAGCGGGCTTTTTGGGATGACTATCAAAAAGCATACGAAAAAGCAATTAACGAAACATCGACAAAACATTCTCGTTGGTACATAATTCCATCCGACCAAAAATGGTTTTCACGATATTTGGTTTCGGAAATTGTTGTGGAAACGTTTAAAGAAATGAACCCACAATTCCCGACCCTTCCAAAAGAAAAGCTTGCACAATTACAAGAGTGGAAAGAGATGTTACTTAACGAAAAATAATCTTTTGAAAAAATGCCTCTAAAGTTTGAGCTATAGAGGCATTTAAATTACTTGTTTTAAAATAAATTTATTTTATAAAGCCCAATCTTTTAGGGGGCCAAAAAATAAAGTCTGCTGTTCCTAAAATATTTGCATCAGGCAAGGCAACGGGAAAAACTTTCGACAAATACAAAATAGGCTCGCTATCATATTTATCAACGGCAACTTCTTTTTTTGAATCTCCGTGTCGCATATCCATAGAGTTAAAACGATTATCTCCCATTAAAAAATATTCGTCCGCATCTAAATATCCATTTTGAGGAAACTCATTCATATTTCGTTGCTCTGAAAGATTTAAATAAAGCAAATATTTATCCGCCTCCGTTAAAAGTTGTATTCTCACTGTATCATTTTGAAACTGCTCGTCTGTTGTGTTGGAAGCAAAAAGCTCCAAGTTTCGCAAAACTAATTTTGCAAAAACTTTTTTTATTAACACATTTAATTGGGCGTTACGAGTTTCGTAAAGATTTGCAGTTGTTGATTTTTCGCTAACCCAAAACTCAGCCCAGCTTAATGAAAAATTATTTAGCCATATAAGCCCGCCATTAGTTGTAAAAATGCGTCTTGAAATTTCGTCATTGTTTAAAAAAAGTTTTTGGATATTATAATCTTCTGCATTTAAAAAATTGTCAATGTTGAGATTTGTATCAATATTTTCTTTTTGTAATGTTGTACTATGCAAAATTTTTTCAATTTCATCATACTCTTTTCTAAAGTCAATATTTTTTCGCTCTTCTTCAATTTCTAACATTGTATTATAAAGATTATCAGTTAAAGGAAAAAACCTAACGAGGTTTCGTTGAGCTTGCGGAAGTTCATTCAAATTCCATTGAGCATAATTTACATCTTCTGTAACAATATGAAAATCTCCATCGCTTTGTCTTTTTGCATACAGTACTCCGTCAACCAACATTAGCTTTTCGCCCGGCAAACCCACAATGCGTTTTACTAGGGGATCAATTTTTTGTTTGCCTGTTACAGGATCGATGTTGGTATTTACTTTCATAAGAGTTATCATAGAAATAGCTTGGGAGGTTATTGATTGCAACTCGTTTGCTTTTGTGTCGGGATATCGATGACTTTTTACAACAACAACATCGCCGCGTTTGTGCTTGCGAAGTTTTGGCATACGAAAAGACGACATTGGAAACTTAGGCCCGCTTGTCAACTTCAAACTAACAACCCTATCACCAACCATAAAAGTCGGTACCATTGACTCACTTGGAATTTCATAAAGCTGAAACAAAAAAAGATTGAGCAAAATCATATGCGTTATAGCCCAGCACAAGGCATCAACCCAACTAAGAATTTCAGTAGAAAATTTTCGTTTTGCTTTTTCAATTACTAAACCGGGAAAATATTTTTCTGCACGCTTTTCCGAAACAAAACGCATAGTCACAAAAACCAAAAAAACAAGTACAAACCAAATAAGACCTAAAATCAAGTCCAATGCATAAAGTGGAGTGCTTGTTGAAATTCTTGAAATAATAAAAACAAGCATCATCACTATAATTGTGTAGCTTAATAAAAATCTTGTAAGTTTAAAACCTCTTTCACTTTTGTTACGACTCAACTCTAAAGAAAAAAAAGCAAGCGCAAAGGTAAATCCCAAACCTAAAATACACGCGATTACCGATGCGATGCTTAAATTTTGAACAACAAGCAAAAGTGAAAAAATAGCCGTTAAAAAACTGTTCGAAAATAAAAGTATTGACATAGTACAAAAAGTATATAGTTTTTTACAAAAAAATCAAGGTGTTTTACATTTGTTAGAATTTCCAAAAATTCAAAATGAGTTTTAACATTTATAAGACTTGAGCGTGCTTTGCGAAAATCGCTTATCCCTTCGTCTCGGATAACTCAGGGTCTTAAACTAACGAATGAGTTTTAACGTTGAAGTGGCAAAGTCGATCGGGAATTTTTTTTCTACAAAAAATTCCCGCCTAAGCGAACCAGAGCTACGCTCCCCGCTAGAGCGTAAACTTTGTAAAAAATTCAAAACTCGTCTATCTTAAAAAACACAGATGTTTTTTCTCTCGACACGGACGGCGAGTCAGTATAAAGTAGCAGCGATGTTTTGCAACCCAGTTTTGTCAAGTTGCAAAACTCGTTCACATTGAAAATACAGTAAATAATTTCAAAAAACCAATCTTTTTAAACTTTTTTTTCAAAGATGCATAAAAAAAACAAAATAATTAGCTATCTTTAGGGTATGAACGAAAAAAACTTTATTAACAAA
>JARGFC010000084.1:0-47541 GCA_038397925.1 Treponemataceae bacterium | reverse complement strand
GAAGGAATAGCAATTGGTTTACTTGAAGGACGCAAGGAAGGTTTAAGCCAAGGCGAGAAACTCGGAATAGAAAAAGGAATAAAAGAAGGTTTAAATCAAGGCTTAGCAGAAGGTGCATACAAAACAAAGCTGGAAACGGCTTTAGCGTTTAAGAAAATGGGACTATCAATTTCACAAATTGCAAAAGGTACTGGTTTAACAGAAGAGGAAATTGAAAAACTATAAGACTAATTTTTTTACGCTTAGCATTTATTGTAAATTGCTAGTTTTTACACAAAAGTCAAAACTCGACCATCTTGAAAAACAGGATGTTTTTTCAAAGCGTCTCTCCGTCTTGGATAATTCAAGGGCTTAATCTAACGAGGAGCGTAGCTCTGGCTTTCTTTAAGATAGGCGTACAAATGGGCAGCTTTAATGTGTTTTCCTTTCAAAATACACTCATTTGTACGACCGAAATTACGGTTTTCTTAGTCGAGTATTTTTTTTGGATAATATTACTTGTATTTTATAAAATAGCAAATAAATTTGTCTTTATTTGTACACGATTACAATTTTTGACTTGAACTAAAAACTTAAAACTATTATTATATCTTGAGGTGAAATTATGACAACAAAAGAAAAATTAAGTTTATTACGGGAAAAAATGAAAGAGCGTTTATTGGACGCTTATTATATTCCGTCTGCAGACCCACATATGAGTGAGTATTTACCTGAAAACTATAAAACACGAGAATTTATGTCGGGCTTTACAGGTTCGGCAGGTAGTTTATTAGTTTTGTTAGATGAAGCTTTTTTGTGGACGGATGGGCGGTATTTTATCCAAGCCGAAAAGGAATTGGCAGATTCTACAATTCAGCTTTGTAAAATGGGCAACAAGGGAGTGCCAAACATAGCTGAGTTTTTGGAAAAGCGTTTTGCAAAGGGCGGTCGACTTGGTGTTGATGGTAAAGTTTTGTCCTATGCAGCCTATAAAACCTTTGTTGAAAAAACTCCGCAATTAGAATTTGTAACTGATCTTGATCTTGTTGGAGAAATTTGGACTGCAAGACCGGCTCCTGTTGCAAGCGAAGCCTTTGTGCTTGATGAAAAATACACAGGAGAAAGTGTTAAAAATAAAATTGCAAATTTACGAAAACTTTTAATCGAAAAAGAGGCGACCGCCACTGTTATTGGTAGCCTAGAAGATGTTTGCTATTTGTTTAATATTAGAGCAAGGGATGTCCACTGCAACCCTGTTTTAACTTCTTATGCCATTGTTGACGATGAACGGGCTTGTCTTTTTGTAAATGAAAAACAAATTACAAACGAAGTTCGTGAATACTTAGAAAAACAGGGTGTTACAATTTTAGATTATGAAGAAGTTTTTACCGAAGCACAAAAGCTCACAGGAGCAATTTACATTGACCCTGCAACTACAAATATTTATTTGCTTAAAAAAATAAAAGCAAAGCTCATTGAAAACAAGGGCTTAACTGTTAAAATGAAAGCAGTTAAAACTCCAACTGAAATTAAAAATATTCGAGAAACTATGATTTTAGACGGAGTTGCTTTAACGAAGTTTTTGTACTGGCTTTCAAAAAACATAAATAATGAACCATCGGAAACAGATGTTTCAAAAAAGCTCAACGAGTTTCGGATGCAACACGAGAGCTTTATTGAGGACAGTTTTGAAACTATAGCGGGCTACGGTGAAAATGCAGCTATTGTACACTATTCACCAAAAGCAGGAAAAGACAAAAAGCTTAAACCCAAAGGATTTTTACTTTTAGATTCGGGCGGACATTATTTTACAGGCACAACTGATATTACACGCACAATTCCACTTGGACCTTTAACCGAAGACGAGTGCAAGGATTATACACTTGTGCTAAAATCCCACATTAACCTTGCTCGTGCAAAATTCAAAGCAGGCACAACAGGCTTTGCTCTTGACACATTGTCTCGAATACCGTTTTGGGCAGAAGGCAAGGACTTTAATCACGGAACGGGACACGGAGTCGGTTTTGTTCTTTCAGTGCACGAGGGACCTCAAAGTATTTCCCAACGCTACATAAACGAACCACTTGAAGAAGGTATGATTACTTCCAACGAACCCGGTTTTTATTTGCAAGGGAAATATGGCATTCGCATTGAAAACCTAATTTTAACAAAAAAGGCTTTTGAAACCGACTACGGAAAATTTTATGAATTTGAAACTCTCACTCTCTGCCCAATAAGTACAAAACCTGTAAAAAAAGAAATGCTTTCCGAAATCGAAATTAAATGGCTCAATGACTACAACGCAAATTGTTTTAGGCTCCTTTCTCCACATCTAAACGATGAGGAAAAAGCTTTCTTAAAAAATGAATGTGCTAAAATATAAAATTCTTTTGCGGGGGAATTTCCCTCGCTTTAACATTTATAAGACTTGTCCTTACTTTTCGAAAATCGCCACTCCCGCCACGGACGGCGGGCTAGTGAACAAAGCAACGGCGATGTTTTGCAACAAGCAAAGTATTCAAGCTTGCAAAACTCGACCACCTTGAAAAAGCAAGGATGTTTTTTCAAGGTGAGCTTTGGGTGGGCGATGGGGCTTCAACCTAGCGAATGAGTTTCAACGCAAAAATCTGGCAAAGTTAGGTTAGGAATTTTTGACGCACAAAAATTCCTAACCTTAAGCAAGCCAGAGCTACGCTCCTCGCTGGATAAATAATAAACAAGTAAACAAAAATTCTCTATTGATTAAAATCCCAAAAACTTTTATACTTTAATAAATTTTTAGTAGAGGATATAAAAATGCATAAGAAGTTATTTATTTTTTGTACGGTAATTTTTTTGAGTTTACCTATTTTTGGACTTGGCAAAAAAGAAAAATCTTTTTCTGTTAAGCTTACTGCTCCCAACGGCGGACCTGCTATAGCAATTTCAAAACTCGTTTTTGAAAAAGCTAAAATTGCGGAAGCAAATATCGAGTACGAAATTGTGGATGGACCTGCGCTTTTGCAAGCTAGAATAATTTCAGGCGAAACAGATCTTGCTGTAGTGCCATCAAATCTCGCTGCAATTTTACACGCCAAAGGTGCGGATATAACTTATCTTGCAACACTTGTTTGGGGCAATTTTTACTGCCTTTCAAATAATCCTAGTGTTGTGGACTTTGCTTCGTTAAAAGGCAAAACGATTTATTCTTTTGGTCGAGGGATGACACCTGATTTAACGGTGCGGGAAGTTTTGCTTAAAAACGGAATTGAACCAGACACAGATGTTAAGATTGAATACCTTACCTCTGTTGCAGATATTGCAGGTGCTTTTTTGAGTGGAAAGGCAGAAATAGTTATTATTGCTGAACCTGTTTTATCACAAGTGCTTTCAAAAAAAACGAATGCAAAACTTGTCTTTGATGTTCAAAAAGAATGGAAAAAATTTTTTGGAGAAAGTTATCCTCAAGCGGGTATAATTGTAAAGAATGAGTTTCTAAAAACACAAAAAAAATTTGTGGATAAGTTTTTAATCGAAGTAGAAAAAACTGTCAACTGGACAAATAAAAATCCCAAGCTTGCCAGTGAACAAGCCACAAGCATAATGAAACTTCCACCAGCTCCGATTGTTGAAAAAGCAATCCCCGGTTTAAACTTAAAATTTGTTTCTGCTAAAAATAGTCGACAAGCTTTAGAAAACTATTTTACAATTTTACAAAAAACAGACTCGAAGTTTATCGCTGGAAAGATGCCGACAGAGGATTTTTATTATTAAAAAAAAGTCTAAAACAGTTTTTCTATTTTTGGGCTTATTGATTTTTTTAGCTTGTTGGGAAATACTTGCTAGAATTTTAGCAAAGCCGATCTTAGTTCCAAGCCTTTTAGAAATAATGTCGGCAGTCGTAAAAATTTTTGGCACGGGCGAATCTTATCTTTTTATTTTATTTACGCTCGGACGAATTTTATTTACGCTGGTCTTGGATTTAAGTTTGGCTTTTGTGTTTGGTTTTTTGGCAGGGCTTAACTCTAATGTTGAAAACGCTTTGTTTCCCTTCGAAAATATTTTGCGTGCTAGTCCAACTGTTGCTTTTATATTGCTTGCCTTGATTTGGTTTCGCTCAAACCTTGCACCTGTTTTTGTGGCGAGCTTAATTGTGTTTCCTATTTTATACAGAAGTATTGTTGATGCTATAAAAAATATAAGTTCTGATTTTACAGAGCTTGCAGATGATTTTAATTTAAGTTTTAGAAAACGATTGTTTTTTTTATATTTGCCACATGTGAGTTCTGCCTTAAAAACTTCTCTTGTGACGGGTGTAGGTTTGGCAGTAAAGGTTGTTATAACAAGTGAGGTTTTGTGTCAACCGAAAAATGGAATTGGACTTGCTTTTCAGTTAGCAAAAACTCAGTTATATAGTGCAGGAATTTTTGCTTGGGCTTTAATTTCGGTTATGCTTAATTTTTTATTGCAAGCTCTTTTTAAAAGATTTGGAAAAAAAGGTCGGATTAAAAATGTCAAGTAAAATTAAAATTATAAACGGAAAATTTTCTTATGGTAAAAATATTATTTTTAATAATTTAAACATAGAATTTTTTACTGACAGGCTTAATCTTTTAAAAGGATTTTCAGGTTCAGGAAAAACTACACTATTAAAAATTATTGCTGGAAAGTTAAAACTTACAAGTGGAATTTTGCAAAGCGAAGTAAAAAATTTTTCGTTTGCTTATCAAGATATTCGATTGCTTCCGTACTTGAGTGCTCGTGAAAATATCTGTCTTGTGATGCCAAAAAATATTTCTAAAAATGAACAAATAAAAAAAGCAGACTATCTTTTAGAAGTGCTTGCTTTGTCATCTTACAAAAATTTTTTACCTGCTGAACTTTCAGGCGGAATGCAAAGACGCGTAGGACTTGCTCGAGCACTCGCCTTTGATGCAAAGATGTATTTACTCGATGAAGTTTTTGAGTCTTTAGATGAAGAGACTATAAAAATTGTAACGACGGTTTTGTTGGAGACATTAAAAAAAGAGGGTAGGGGAGCAATTTGTGTAACTCATAAGGTGCCAGCAGATTTGGAAAATTGTTACGAAGTCGTGTTGTAATTTTTTACGCTTTAGGTTCAAAAACTTTTGTAATTTTTACGATTGCTTCGCTTGCAATTTCTAAGTTTGGAAAATAATTCAAAGCGGTAAATGCAAGAATCGCCGCACCTAAAAGTTCGGCATTAAAAGTTTGGGTTAGATAAAACTTGCGTCCCGTGATATTCGCCTTTGCTTGATTTAAGTTGGAGTTTCTTGCTTGCCCTCCCGTGAGTACAAAGTCCAATTTTGTTTTTGCAATTTCTTCAAGCTCTTTAATAGAGTTTTTAAACTCTGTAAAAAATGCAATTAAATTTTTGTTTGCTTTTAGTTTTTGTAAATCTGTAATATTTGCAATTGTTGCTAAACTTTCATTTGTGTTTTTTGATAGCATTCCCGTTTCTCCCAAAAGGGCAGAAATATTCCAGTGTTCTTGCAAAGGTGAGGGAAGTACGCGAAATTTATTTTTACCATCGGGTTTAAAATTTAAACAAAGATTTATGCCTTCACTCGTTCCTGCCCTGTCGCAAGCATAAAATGGTTTTATAGTTTTTGTACCGAGTAAGGCAACAAAAAAATCAGGTGCACCAGCTATAACCGGAATGCCTGCGTAGCTACCAATCACTTGACCTGCATTTACAAAGGTGGGAATTTTTTCGTTAAAAAATAAAAGAGATAAATTTTCTGCAAAAAAACTTTCGCATTTTTTTATTGCCACCTTTGACCAATATGCTTTTGTGTAGCGGGCTTCTGGCAAAAACACAAAAGCTTTTCCAGTGAGTTTATAACTTAGATATTCGGGAAGAGGTAGAATGTATTTTGCGTTTTGAATTTGTGCAGAATATTTTTTTACAAATAAAAAAAGGCGTGGCAGAAAAATCGAGCCTGAATTTTTTAATTGACAATAAAAAGATTTTTCCTTTTCGTTTAATTTAAGTTTGGAACAGTCTTCGTTCCAAAGCAAAAGCTTGTCGTCTGTCTTTACATTAAAGCTTGCCACTAAAGACGGACCATTTCCCGAAATGCAAATCCCTGCGATTTTGATTCTTTGTGTTTTAGCGAAGTTCTGCATTTTGTCAAAGGCTATCAGTAAGTGTTTTAAATAATATTCAGCTGTTAGTTTTTGTGTAAAATAAAATCGACTTTCTTTTACGATTGAGCCATCGGCAGAAATTAAAGCAGTTTTTAAACTTGAAGTTCCCGCATCACAAACAAATACGCATTCCATTGCAACAAATCAAAAAGCTCAATTTTATTTTTTCTTAGATTTTTGAGCTCTCGCTAAGGTCTTTTGAATAATATCTCTGTTGTCCAACAAACTGCTAACAGAATCGTTATTATGCATACGGAAAATTGTTTGAGCAAAAAGCCCTGAAACATCACTTTCAATATACCATTCTTTTTTCTTAAGCTCATTGTGATAAACTGCATTCGTGCCGATGATTCTGTAAAAAAGCCCTTGTTCATAAGCTTCATCAAACTGAGCAATTGCATTTCCGTTAAAGAGTGGCAGGCTAATTGCTCCGATAACATTGGTAGCTCCTTCCTGCTTCAAAAACTCAAAAGCTTTTAAAAGCGTGCCACCCGTACCGAGCATATCATCAGCCAAAAAAGCGACTTTGCCACGCACATCTCCGAGAAGATTCATCTGCACTATGTTGCTTTGTTTTGCAGTGCGTGAAACAACGGAATAATCTCGTTCTTTATACAGCATTGCCAATGGACGCTTTAAGCCCGTAGCATAAAACTTATTTCTGTCGACAGCACCACTATCAGGTGCCACAACTACAAAGTTATCTTTTGAAGTATCGCTGAGATCTACAATTTTTGCAAGCTCGTTAATAATCTGAAAACTAGCGTGCAAGTTTTGCAGCAAACAATTATGAAAAGCATTTTCGATTTCTCGTGAATGAATGTCCAAGGTTATAATATAAGTTACACCAAACATTTCATAAATTCGTGCAAGCAAACTTGCTGTCAAACCTTCGCGTCCTTTTTTCTTGTGCTGTCGGCTATAAGGGTAAGCGGGCAAAACTAAATTAATTGTATTTGCTCCTGCATGTCTAGCAGCATCAATCGTAACAATCAGCGACATTAGATTATCATTAACCGAAAAACAACGCTTGTCCCTGTCATCGTTTACGAGAACCTCTGTATGATTTTCCACATCTTGAAAAATATAAACATCCTTTCCTCGTATTGACTCCAATATTTCCGTTTTGAATTCTCCATTTACAAAATGTGTAAATCTAGCCTTGACTTTAAACTTGGGCTTTGTCATTTTTTCAAGGTTTCTATGATTTAGCATTTTTGCACTATTTAAGTCAGTCGAAAAATTCAGCTTTTTGATTATCTTTTTACGGTCATCCCCATATCGTTTTGAAAGGCTCGTAATCCGCTTGTTTAATTTTGTCGTACTCAGTCGCTCCAAGTGCTTTATCGTTGCATCAGCAAAACTTTTCCCCGCAGGGCATGCTATAATCGCTAAATTGTTTTCGTCATAATATCTCATTTTTACACTTCCATTTATGGTCTGCCATTTTAGCACAAAGCCAAAATTATTTCAAGACAAAAATATTTTTTATGGAAGTTTTTATCAAGGGTTTTCAAAATCAATTGCTACGTTACCCATTCCTCTTTGTACAGAAATTGTATTAGGTGCATTTGCAGAATCTTGTTGATATTTAAGTTTTTCACCATTGATTTTGACTGAACCTACACCACTTGATAAATCAAAGTTATAGTTAGATTTTTCATCAAGTATTTTTAGCTTTGCCGAACCAACCCCTATATTAAGATACGATTTGCCCAAAAGCTTTCCTGTAAAGTTAAGATTTCCCACACCACCTTCATAATTAAAATCTTTCAATGAACATTTTTTTGCCTTAACATTACCAACACCTGCATCAATTTTTGCTTTTTCTGCTACAACATTGGAAAGTTCAATATTGCCAACTCCACAACTAAACTCAATATTTCCAATTTTCATATCAGAAGATTTTATATTCCCAACACCCCCTCTTACATAAAACTCGTCAACAGAAACTCCTCTTATTTCTAAATCGCCCAAACCTGCAAAAACTCGCAAATCTTCCAACGGCTTGTTTTTTGGACACTTAATAACAATTCGTCCAAGCCATTTATCTTTATAAAAAGAAACTGACCGTTTATGATTTGGTCTTGAAACTTTTAAGTTTTTGCCGTCAAGCGAAACCGTAACATCGTCTTTTTTGTTCTTTACGATGTACACTTCTACAGAAAAATCATCCGACGAGCTTGAGCTCAAGGTTACTTCAAAAGCGTCTTTATTTCCCATTTCTAGTTCTACGCTTTCTACTTCGTCAAGCCCCCAAGTAAAACTTTGACTTAAAGCCGTTTCCTTTTTTTCAAGATCGGCATCAAAATTTTCAAGGTCAACACCAAAACAACCACAAATAAGAGCACATCCAAAAACCAAACAAAGTACTAGTGTAAGTTTTTTCATTTCATCCTCCGAATACTAACTGTGTATGATTATAGTACACTATTCAAGTTTTGTCAAGAGGTTTTTAAAAAATTTTCAAATAAATTTAGTTTTGAAAATTAGTTAACTTACTTCCAACTGTTACAGTTTTCAAATACAAAACTTAATAAAAATATAATGAAAAAAAATGAAGGATACTTCCAGCTAAAACAAATAAATGCCAAATACTGTGCATCCATTTAATTTTTTTCATAGCATAAAAGATACAACCAATTGTGTAGACTATGCCACCCGCTAGCAATAAGCGAAATGAAGTTGCCTGTAATAAAACCTTGATTTCTTTTGTTGCAAAAATAATAAGCCAGCCCATAACTATGTACATTATTGTTGTGATACGACGAACTTTGTGTTGAAAGACTGCGTATAAAACAATGCCAATTATCGCTAAGCCCCAAACAACTCCGAATATTGTCCAGCCGAGTGCACCTCGTAAAACACTAAGACTATAAGGTGTATAAGTACCCGCAATTAAAATAAAAATTGAGCTGTGGTCTAAAATTCCGAAAACTCCTTTTGCGGCTGCGGGTAGGGCGTGATAAAGGGTTGACGAAAGATACAACACAATTAGCGAAACACCAAAAATCACAAATGAAACGGTGGAAATATCTGGGCGTTTATTTGCTTTTATAGCGAGCAAAACAAGGGCAGCTATTGAAAGGGCTACCCCGATACCGTGTGTTATGGCGTTCGCAATTTCTTCGCCGATTGTGTAGTTTAATTTTTTTGGCTTTTTATTAGTTAAAGTTTTTGAATTCATACTTATTTAGACAAGGCTAAGATAAAATAGTTGCATTTTAACAAATATAAGGGGAGCGTTTTTCAGTTATTAAAATAAATATAGAATTTGTACAAAACTTCTCTTGACACAAAACCGAAAATAAGGTAGAATACAGCACTTAAGGATAAAAAAATGGCAGACTTTCTTTCAGATGCAGACTTTAGTAAGTTTAAAAAATTGATTTATGATTCCAGCGGTATTTCGTTTTCTGAAACTAATCGTTCTATCTTGGAAAGTCGATTACGCGAAACTCTTCGGAATAAAAAGTTAGAAAGCTTGGATGAGTTTTATAAGATGCTCCTGACAGACCAAAAGGTTCTTGAAGAGTTTTTGGATGCAGTTACGACAAACTTGACGAGGTTTTTTAGAAACATTCCGCATTTTGAAACTCTGGAAAATTATGTAATTCCACAGCTGATAAAGCTAAAATCAGTAACAAAAAGCATTCATATTTGGAGTGCAGGATGTTCTACCGGAGAAGAGCCTTTTACGATTGCAATGCTTATGAAACGCTTTTTACCACCTGACTATAAGTTTCGTATTTTAGCATCTGACATTTCGCTAAAGTCTTTGATGGTTGCAAGACAGGGCGTTTACGATGAGTCTCGGATTCAAGGTATACCTGAGGATTATTTGCGAGAGTTTTTTATTCAAAATGGTAATAGTTACCAAGTCAAAAAAGAGCTTATGGACACTATTAATTTTGACTATCACAACTTAAAAAACGATGCAAAGCGAACGGACTTTGATGTAGTTTTTTGCCGAAATGTTTTGATTTATTTTGATGAAGTAGCACAAAAGGAAGTTGTTGAGAGATTTTGGCGGGCAATGTCGCCGAAGTCTTATTTGTTTATTGGACATTCTGAGTCGCTTTTTGGGATGGATACAAAGTTTAAGTTTTTAAAAACTGACTGGGCATGTATTTATGAAAAAAATGAAGGCTAGTTTTAAATTGGAAAGAAGGCATTAGTATGAGTGATAAAATTTCAGTTTTAATTGTTGATGACTCCGCCTTGATGCGTAGTTTGATTGGTCGTATTGTTGAAGCAACACCGGGATTAGAAATTGCTAGCAAGGCTATGAACGGTAAGTTTGCACTTCAAAAACTTGAGCGGACAGATCCTGATGTCATTATTCTTGACCTTGAAATGCCGGAAATGGGTGGCTTAGATTTTTTGTTAGAACTAAAAAAATTGAATATTGACATTCCCGTTATAATTTTGTCAAGTATTGCAACCGAAGGTGCACGCGTAACGATAAAATGTTTGGAAGCAGGTGCTGTTGATTTTATTACAAAACCTACTGGAACAGGGGCTTCAAATATAAAAACAGTTGCCAAAGAATTAACTGAGCGTATTTTTGCTTATGGTGGGCGGTACAAACAAAAAAAACATGCAGGAAAAGCAAGCGAGTTACCAAAGGATCTCGCTCAGCAGTATCGTGTTGACACAAGTAAAATTTTTGAAGCAACCGATAGTTTATTAAAACCTACACCTGTTAAAAAGCCCGAACCTGTAACACCTATTCGTACGCTTGGTAGGATTGAGCTTATTTGTATTGGCATTTCAACCGGTGGACCGAATGCTTTGAGACAGGTTTTTTCAGAACTTTCATGCGACATAAAACAGCCAATACTTGTAGTTCAGCATATGCCCGCAGGGTTTACTTATGAGTTTGCAGATAGCTTAAATAAAATTTGTCCACTTGAAGTAAAAGAAGCAGAAGACGGAGATTTATTAAAGCAGGGACGAATTTTAATTGCACCGGGTGGAAAGCATATGGTTATAGAAAGGCGTTCCCTCGCTAATATCGTACGAACAACTGAAACACCACCTGAAAACGGGCATCGTCCAAGTGTGGATGTACTATTTAATTCGGTTGCTGAAACTTACCAAAATAACGCCCTATCAATAATAATGACAGGTATGGGAAGGGATGGAGCGAAAGGTTGCTTGGAGCTTTATAAACAGGGCTCACGAACAATTGGGCAGGACGAAGCTTCAAGTGTTGTTTATGGAATGCCTCGTGTGGCGTTTGAACTGGGTGGCGTTATGGAACAAGTTAGCTTGGAAAATATGGCTACTGCTATAAACAAATACGCTTTATCTGATAATTAAACATTCGCATAAAAAAATGCAAATAACTTTAACAGGTTTTCATGCAATTGAGGAAGCAACTAAAAACGCAAAAGTTTCAACTCCATCTGAGGAGTTTAAGCTTTTTTATAATAAGCAGGGACCTCGTGTAAAAAAAATTTTGAGCTTGGCTAACGAAAAAAAACTTAGCTCTGTGCAGGTTTCAAAAAAAGAACTTGATACTTTGGTTAAAAATCTTCCACCACTTTTGCAAGATCATCGAGGTTTGGTTTTGGTTTTTACACAGCAAAATCACAAAATTAGCCTTGAGGAATTTTTGCAAAAATTTGTGGGGAAAAAGCTTGTAACTTTAGCCCTTTTAAGCAATATAATAGACCCTCACAATGTGGGAGCGATTTTGCGAAGTGCTGACCAGTTTAGCGTAGACGGAATTATTGTGAGTGAACGCAAAAGTGCAGGAGACCTTTCTACAATAGCAAAAATTAGTAGCGGGGCAAGCCAGTTTGTTCCAATCATTGAAGTAAAAAACTTAAACCGTGCAAGTGAAACTTTAAAGGATAATGGTTTTTGGCTTTACGGAGCAGATTTAGACGGCGAACCGCTGCCGAGTGTTGATTTTGCAGAACGCTCTTGCATTGTTTTAGGTAGCGAGGGTAAGGGGATTGCAGTAAACTTAAAAAACAAAATGGACAAAATTATTACAATTCCGACTTCAGGAAAACTCGACAGCTTAAATGTCTCAAATGCAGCTGCTGTAATTTTTTATGAGCGGGTGAGGAACTTGTTATAAAAGTGAAAAACTCAAGCGACACAAATAACACAGAAGAAAACAAAGCTATTGTTATTTTAGGAGCAACTGCAACGGGAAAAACTTCCCTAGCTGTAAAATGTGCAGAAAAACTTTCAGGGGAAATTATTTCAGCGGATTCAAGACAGGTTTATAAGGAATTAAATTTAGGAGCGGGAAAGGATTTAGATGAATACGGCGAAGTTAAATATCACCTGATTGATATTTGCGATTTGAATAGCGAATATAATGTTTTTAATTTTCAAAAGGATTGTTTTGAAGCCTTTGAAAAAATAAAAAAGGCAAATCGCCTGCCGATTATAGCTGGTGGTACGGGGCTCTATCTTAGTTCAGTTTTGCAAGGCTACAAACTGGTTCACGTACCTAAAAACCCAAAGCTAAGAGCAAATCTTGAACAGCTTTCTCTTGCCGAGCTTGCAGAAAAACTTATTGGCTTAAACCCCAATCTTCACAATAAAACCGACCTTGAGGACAGAGCTCGAGCGATTCGTGCTATTGAGCTTGAAGTACACAAACGGGAAAACAGCAGGCTTTATAAAAATGAAGCGCCTAAAAAAATCGAGGCATTTGTTTTTAGGATAGACTTTCCGCGTGCTGTTTTGCGAGAGCGAATTCGAAAGCGACTTGATGAACGCATAAAACAAGGAATGCTCGACGAGGTAAAATCTTGTATTGAAAAATATGGCGAAGAGCGTATTTTAAAACTGGGTTTGGAATACAAACACAGTAGTTTTTTTTTACGAGGTGATTACAACTTTGAAGAATATTTTGAAAAGCTTTATATTGCAATTTGTCAGTTTGCAAAACGTCAAGAAACTTGGTTTCGTAAAATGGAACGCGAAGGCGTAAAAATTATTTCGCTTAAAGGTGGAAATACAGAGCGAATGTTGAACGAACTTTTGAAACATTATAACGGCGAACATTGAGTACACCGACTTGAATCTAAAAAAAAGCATCCTAAAACTTAGCCACTGTCCTTAGAGAGAAAGCCTTAGCAAGGAGCGTAGCTCTGGTTTGCTTAGGCGGGAATTTTTGTGACAAAAATTCCCGCCCGACTTTGCCAGACTTGCGTTGTGTCTCATTCGCTAGTTTTAAAACCGCTCACCCACCCAAAGTGAGCGGATAAGCGATTTTCGCAAGTAAGGCTTTCTTATTTTTGTTAAACAGCACAAACGCAAATTACTAGCACTCCGTCCGTGGCAGGAGTGGCGTTTTTCGCAAAAAAGGCTCGTCTTATAAATGTCAATGCAAAATATAAGCTTGTAAAATTTGCAAAAAAGTTTTATAATTGCGTGGAGGAGTTTTATGCATACTTTTAATTTTTATGTTCCAACAAATGTTTTTTTTGGAAGGGGTGTTATTGAAAATCTTGGAAGCGAGGTAAAAAAATACGCTAGTCGAGTTTTGTTTTGCTATGGTGGAGGTAGCATTAAACGCAATGGAGTTTATGACGCTGCAGTTGCGGACTTGCGAAAAGCGGGTATTAGTTTTTTTGAGCATTCGGGGATTTCGCCAAACCCGACCTTGGACGAGGTGCGGGCGGGAATAAAAATCGCAAGGGAAAATCGTTGCGAAATGATTTTGGGGGTTGGTGGAGGAAGCGTTATCGATTGTGCAAAGGCAATTAGTGTGGGCGTTGCAAATGAGACGGATGTTTGGGAGCTTATTTTAAAACCGAAAACGATAAATGTGGCTCTGCCTGTAGGTGCGGTTTTAACGATGTCGGCAACAGGCTCAGAAATGGATAGATTTTCCGTTATTACAAAAGTTGACACAAAGGAAAAAATCGGTTTTGGTTGTCCCTTGACCTTGCCTAAATTTGCGATTATGGATCCGACTTATACTTTTACGGTTCCAAAAAATCAAACGGCTGCAGGAATTGCGGATATTATGAGCCACGCTTTTGAAAATTATTTTTCGTTAAATGACGGAGCTTATTTACAAAATCGTTTTACGGAAGGGCTTTTAAAAACTTGTATCCATTACGGTCCTCTTGCTTTAAATGAGCCGAATAATTACGAAGCAAGGGCAAACTTAATGTGGGCAAATTCTTGGGCAATTAACGGTCTTTTGAATTCAGGCAAACAAACCGAATGGTCAGTGCATCCAATGGAACACGAATTGAGTGGCTATTATGATTTAACGCATGGAGTTGGCTTGGCAATTTTAACTCCGCGTTGGATGGAGTATGTTTTAGACGAAACGACAGTGGATGTTTTTGTGGACTATGCTGAAAATGTTTGGGATATACGAACGGGCGACAAAATGCAAAAAGCAAAAGCAGCAATTCAAAAAACTTTTGACTTTTTCGCTTCTCTTGAAATTCCAATGCATTTAAAAGATGTGGGGATTGGAGAGGAGCATTTGGAAAAAATGGCTGAGGCAACTATTCGTCACGAAGACGGACCGATTAAAGGCTTTAAAACTTTAGATGTCGCCGATGTTTTAGCGATTTACAAAAAAAGTTTATAAGACCTTGAAAATTTAACTTTTATAAGACTTGTCCTTATTTTGTGAAAATCGTTTATCCCATCGCTTTGGCTGGGCGATGGGTCTAAAACTAGCGATGAGCTAAAACGCAAAACTGGCAAAGTCGGGACAAGAATTTTTTTATAAAAAATTCTTGTCCGTAAGCAAACCAGAGCTACGCTCCTCGCTGGAGTGTAAACAGCGATGTTTTGCAACAAGTAAAGTATTCAAATTGTAAAACGCATTCATCTAAAACCGCAAAGCATACTCCAATGCAATATTATAAAAGGGTTCCTTATTAAAAGCTTTTATGTTCAGGGAAAAAGTGTTTGAAGCATAATCGCCCTGCAACTTATATTTTAGTTTAGTTTCAATTTGATGCGTAAGCGCTTGCCACTCTAACACAGGCAAAAATTTTCCATTGATTTTCTTCTTTTTCGATGCAAGAT
This sequence comes from Treponemataceae bacterium, assembly GCA_038397925.1. GTDB lineage: Bacteria > Spirochaetota > Spirochaetia > Treponematales > Treponemataceae > Treponema_B. The sequence continues at coordinate 32,382 of JARGFC010000084.1, read as the reverse complement.
TTTGTGTTAACGAATAATTAAAATTAAGCCCAAAATTTTTGACTGGCAAAAAGCTAAACTTTATTTCGCCTTTGTATTTTTCCATCACAAAAGGGTTAATTGTTTTGGGGCTTAAATCACAGGTAAATCTTCCCTCTAATTTTGAAAACCAATCAAGCTTTGGAAAATAAAAAACCAATTTAGACTCAAGTCCAATTTTTTTTCTAGCGTATTCAAGAGCTGTGAGTAACTGAAAATATTTGTTTTCCAGTTTTATTTTACTTCCCGCTCGGTGTTCTAAATTTTCTACACCCTTAATAATATTTTCACGACGAGCCAAGCCAGAACGCTCTAGATTATAAAAAGCTTGTAAGGTAAAAATGTCAAAAGAAATTTCAGGAATTGCAAAAAAAGAAATTGTGTTTTTAGGAAAAGTATTTTGCCAACCTATAAAATTTTTGCTGTTGATACTTGTTCCAAGTCGCAAGTTAAAATGCTCATAAAAGTTTTGAATGCTAAAAGCACCACTAAAACCCGTATCTTTTTTTGTGTTTATGCTTGTGGCAAAATCGCCTTGCAGTCCAAAATACTCATTAGCGTAAACAAGGGAACTACCTAAAAGGCTATTGTATTTTTTCTCTTCGGTAGTACTGAGCGATGAAGTCGAAAACCCAGTATAAGCCGAAACATAAACATCGCCGTAAATATTAGGTATGTCTCGCCCGTTAAAGTTCAAAAAAACGGCGTGGTCAAAACCCTTTAGTTTTTCGTTTTTACTTGCAACATAGTTTACTTCAAAATGCTTTAAAACAAACTCTAAACCAAAATCACTTTTAAAACCCGATTGGGATAAACTCAAGTTGCCATTTTTTTTCACATCAATTTTTGGCAAAGTAAAACTTGGTGTGGAAAAATTATTCCCATTAAGCTTTTTAAAATTTGAGCTATAGTTTAACTTGCCAAAATAAAAGGAAAGACATTTTTCCCAAGTTTTTTTGTCTTTATAAAGAACGGGCGAAAACCTCAATCCAAAACTTTTTAGATCAAACTTTATCTCAGGACTTTTCTTTATTTGTGCAAACTCAGGAAACTTATCACTTTCAAGTCCGGAAAAAAGTTCTAAAAAACTTGACTTAGCTTTTCCAAAAGCGTCAAACCGTCCATTTGGAAAAGTCAAAGCGGTATTAAAATCGAAGGTCGCTTTTTTTAAACCTTCCTCACAAATCAACTCCTCGCTAAAAAGCAAGAAAAACCAAAAAAAACAAGCTATCTTTTTCATACCTTTAAAGATGCTAATTTTTTACAAAAAATGTATCAAGTTTGGAAAAAAAGTTTAAAAAAAATTGAAAATATGGGCCCAGCTGGACTTGAACCGGCGACCCGCGGATTATGAGTCCGCTGCTCTAACCAACTGAGCTATGAGCCCATCTTTTAGGATTATACAAAAAAAACAAATTTTTGTCAATAGTTTGTTAAAATTTCGTGAAAATTCAATATTCTTATTTGTACAAAAATTTAAGCTTCAACATCTATCAATGACGCCGAATCCTGATCGGAAAAAGGACTTCGACTTTTTTGCAAGGTTTTTAATCGGGATATTTGATTTCGTAAACCTGCCATATGAACTTTTAACTTTTCAGTGTTTTTTTGGTTTTGAGCTAAAACTGTGTGCTTTAGTTTTTCCAAGCTCTGTTTTATTTGAGCTGTTTCTAACTCCTCCGATTTTATCGACAAAGAATACGCTTGCGAAGGAGACAAAGTAGTAGTGCTAAAATCTCTACACATATTTTCAAGAGGGTCTATAACTTTTTGAATTGTAGAAATATCGGAAATAATAGCCTGTCCAAGCTGAGCGTGCTGAATAATCTTGTCCATTTCATCGTTTATAATGCTAGCCTCTTGTGCTTCAAGAACTTGTAAATATTCTTGAAACTTTGAACGCTGTTGTTCCAAAAGCGTTTTAAATCGTCGTAAAACTTCCACGCGTTGAGAAACTTCTGCCGAGCTTAAAATTTCTTGTTTTGTATTCTGCTTTTTTGTCAAACTCATATTACCTCGCAATATCAATTCCCATTTTTAGTGCAGTTTGTTCGGATCTTGGTTTTGCAGTGCTTATAACCTGTTGCCAAGCGTCACGCAACTCTTCCATCATACCCTTTACATCTACAAGTGGCTTTGACACTTTTTTAATATTGGCTTCCAAAAGTTGTTGGTTGAAAAAAGAATAGATCGAAAGCAAATTAGTTGCAATCTCGCCACCTCTTTCCAAATCCAAAGACGCCATCAATTCTGTAACAATTTCTTGCACTTTCAAAATACAGGCGTTTATTTTTTCAATATCACTAGGCTTAATCTTGCTTTCTTGCATCAAATCCAAAGCTGCACCAATTTGCTTAATCGCTTCATCATAAAGCATTAAAATTAAACTTCCTTGACTAGCCGTTTTAATCTGTGTTTCTCGATATGCATTAAGTGCATGACTTTGATAACTCATTACTCCTCCAAAACCTCAAAAGGCTTATTGATCATCTCTAAAAAATCGAACATTTAGAGTTCGTCCACTGTAATTTTCGGTATTAAAACCAAAAGATTGAGAAAAAGTTTCATTTATATATATTTTGTGTGTGCCCAGTTTTAAAACTTAAACTTTGAAAACCAATAACAAGACTTATAAAAATAGCCAAATAGCTCAAAACTCTTTACAACTATTTAGAAATTCAATGTGTCGGGCAGGGGGGATTTGAACCCCCGACCTCTTGGTCCCGAACCAAGCACGCTACCAACTGCGCTACTACCCGTAGAATAAAAAAGCCCATCTGCACCAGATGAGCTTAGTTCGGGAGCGACGGGACTTGAACCCGCGGTCTCCGGCGTGACAGGCCAGCGCGATAACCATCTTCGCTACGCCCCCAAATTATAGGAACTATAATAACATAAATTAAAAAAAATGTCAAGTACTTTTTAAAAGATTTTTTCGAGTTTTATACGCTTTTTCTTTCAGCTCAATATTTGTAAGGAAAACGGTAAAAACTTATAATAGAAAAAATCTTACACAAATTTTTGTGCTATTCGCTTAAAACAAAAAAAACTAAACTTTCCTCATTTCCCGAGCTATCCACAATTGTAAGGCGATGCTTGCCGTAGCTTGTGGAAATTTTTACTTCGTGAATGCCCTTTGTTGTGGTCAAAAAATTTTGGTCTAAATACCAAAAGAGTTCTTTGTTTTTTTCGTTATAGGCAACTTTTGCAACAAAGGCTCCGATACTTCCATCTAGTTGAGTCGGTATAAAAATATTGGAATAATTTTTTGGAAAGATAATTTGAAAGTCATATAAATTGCTTTTTGCTTCCTCAAGTTTTGGTGGAAGTTTTTTGTAGTCAGGATGTGCTTGAGCATAATAATACTCTTGCGCAGGAGGAAGTGTAAAAAAACTTTTGATAACGGGAAGGTTATCAACTTTTTCTATATCGGTAATTCGGTATTTTTCATCGGCACTGAGAGCTATAGGTTTACAAAACGGGCAAGCCTTGTTTATTAAAAATTTTTTAGGAATTTGTATTTGTTTTGTTTCATCACAAAACGGCGAAGCAATATACCCTGAATGCTTACATACATTAACAGACTTGTATAGTAGCTCATTGTGTGGTAAAAATTCAGAACTGGGTAATAATTCAAAAAGCTTAAACATAGCGGGGGCAGCTAAACGCGTACTTGTTATTTCTGGCCGTCCCACACCACTGGCATTTCCAAACCAAACTCCTACGGTATAGTCTGGAGTTACACCAATAGTCCAAGCGTCCTTGTTTCCGTAGCTAGTGCCTGTTTTCCACGCAATTTGTTTGCTATTAGAAAAATAATTCCAAGTTGCCTCTTCGCTTGGACGCGTTCCATTGATTAGTGCATCTAAAGTGAGACGAGATGCAGGGGCGGAAAGCGGGAAGTTTTCTAGAGCAGAAGAGTTCTCGCTTGAGTTTTCATCAAAAGCTTTGAGAGCAAGATTTTTGTACGCTTGTGCTATTTCAAAAAGTTTTAATTCACCGCCACCTAAAATTAAGGGTAGCCCGTAATACTCAGCACTTTGTGTAAAAGTTGTCAGTCCAAGCTTTTGTAAAAGTTCCAAAAAACTTTCCACTGAATACTCACTCAGTAAATATACAAATGGAACATTCAAAGATTTTGACAAGGCTTCGTCTGCACTAACAGCTCCCAAAAAATAATGAGTATTATTCAAAGGAATATAAGAACCGAATTGAGTCGGAAGGTCGGGAATGAGTTGGCTTGGTAAAATCAAAGAAGTGTCAAGGGCGACTGCATACAAAAAAGGTTTTAATAAACTTCCCGAACTTCGCTTAGCCTGAATCATATCGACAGCCTCGTTTTCAACTATGCGATTTTTTTCCATTAGCCCAGTATTTCCAACATAGGCTAAAACCTTGTTAGTTTTGTTTTCAAGAATAATCGCACAAGCATTATGCACTCCTGAACGGGAGGCATCAAAAGAAGCCATTTCCATTATTTCAGTTGTCCGCAATTGTAGCTTTAGGTTGATGTCGGTTTTAGCAATATTTTTATTTGTTTGTTTTTTTAAAAACTGTGCATAATGCGGAACAATATTGGGAAGAGGTTTTGGTTTTGTAGGGACGGGTTCTAAAATCGCTAAAGAATAAACGCCTTCTTCAACCATACCCGTATTTAAAAGTTTTTGCAAAAGCCTGTCCCGTTTTTCGGTTAGCACAGTTTCGTTTACACCGGGGCGTACGAGGCTAGGGTCATTTGGCAAAACTGCAAGACAAGCTAATTCCGCTAAACTTAAATTCGATTGTGGTCGTGAAAAATACCGCCAACTTGCTGCACTTATCCCGACAACATTGCCACCATAAGGAGCGTTGTTTGCATAAAGGTTCAAAATTTCGTTTTTGCTGTATGCCAGTTCCAATATTAAACTTAAAAAAGTTTCTTTTACTTTTTGAGCAATGGAGCGAGTTTTATTTTTTTCGCTAATGCGTGCAACTTGCATACTTATAGTTGAAGCCCCAGAAATAATTCGCCTGTGTTTTAGGTTTAAGTACATAGCTCGAAAAACGGCGAGTGGGTCTACACCAAAATGAAAATAAAAATTTTTGTCTTCGTACAAAATCGCACAAGCTTTATAATTCTCGGAAAGTTTTTCGATTTGAGAAAAACGCCACTGCTCATCTTTTGAAACTTGGGCATTTAATAAATTGCCCTGCCTGTCGTAAACAGCAAAAGAATAATCATTACTAAATTTGGGGATAAGCTTAACAAAGCAAAAGCCCAATGAAAGCACAAGAAAAAAAACAGCTAAAAGTTCAAACCTTTTCATTGCTTAACATCGGTTATTTTTTCAAATAACGCTCACTTAAATTATATGTGTTTTGCCGAAATCTTTTATTTTGTTTTACGGCTTTAAAAACTTCATATCTTATGTTCTCATCAATCCACATATAACCGTAGGGATCAAGCTCTCCTTCTATATCCTGTCTATTTCCCCAATGCGGAAAACGCACCCAACGCCAAGCACCAAACAAAGTAGCGTTAGAAAAATAAGTTGGAATGATCAATGCTTCATCGTGTAAAAGTCGCTCAATATTTTTATTAGCTTCTGCAAATTCGTCCAAGCTTGTAGCATTATTCACATCTTTTAAAAGCTCTTCCATTTGCGGACTCCAATATCCCCAATAATTAACTGAGCCCACAACTTCGCTTGAAGCTTTAGAAAAATGTTGTTCATAGTTAGGAAAAAACCAAGTTGAAAATCTTTCAAGACAGGCTGAGTATTCACCTTGTGATACATCTTCCCAAAATTTTTCATAAGAAGCATAGGAAAGTATAATTTCTAAACCTGCCTCTCGTGCCTTGTCTCTAAGATATAAAAGCTCCCGAGACATAATTTTTACATAGTAATATAAAGTAAAGCTTAATCTTTCCCCTGTCGACTTTCTTAGTATGCCATCTGGTCCTTCAAACTTGTAACCTTCACTAATAAAGATTTCCCTTGCCCGCTCAGGATTAAAGTCAGGTTTTCTTATGGTTTCATCATTAAAAAAAACACGCGACCACCCCTGCCCAAGTCCAACATTATGATAACGAACATATTCGCCATCCAATGCTATGTCTACCATTCCTTGTATATCTAAGGCATAATATAAAGCTTGTCTGACGCGCTTGTTTGAAAAAATTTCTGTTCTTGTGTTTAAATAAATTCCTGTTATTCCTTCTAATGGTACAAAATTAAATATGTATCTGTTTATGTAGCCATTTATAATTTCAGCTTGTGATTCAGCAAACTCCCACGAATGTTTTGTCGGATAAGTGTATACATCTAAATCTCCATTGTAAAATGCTCTCAAAATATCTTCTTGAGAGTCAAAAACTACATATTCAATTCGAGAAACATTTGCAGTATTTTTAAGATGGGGATAAGATCGAGCCCACCAATTTGTAACTCGATCATAAACTAAAAGCCTATCTTGAATACTTTCGTTCATATTGATTTCATAAGCACCCGTAGTCGGCTCCGGAATTTGGTCATATCTAATGTACCAATCTTCACTTATTTCGCCACCATAAAAATGTTTAGGTCGAGGCGCAATGTTTACCATATTGAGTAATTTTGTCGGAGGGATTTTAGTATCAACCAAATAACGAATACTAATACAATAGTCATTTATTTTTTGTATTTCAATTTCCTCCGCAAATGCACTATACCCTTCATCATTTAAAAAAGGTGAAGACATAAACTCAACAGCAAAAACAAAATCATCAGCAGTACAAGGATGTCCATCTGACCAAGTAGCAAATTCATGCAATTTAAAATAAACTGTTTTACCGTCTTTACTAAAAGCCCAGTGAGTTGCCGCAGAAGGCATAACTTCTAATGTTTCAGGATTTATTGCAAGCAGAGGCAATGTTGTCCACACAAAGGGCTGTGTATAATTATTTGTATTAGGTCCCATATATCTAAAAGTAGTTGGATATTGATAAATAGCTTTGCGTAGGGTTCCTCCTGTAATGACATTGGGGTCTGATAAATCCTTTAGTTCACTAGTTAGCCACACAACTTTTTCAGGCATATCTAAAACCACACATTCAGAATCAGGAATAGTGGGGCTACCAAAATCAGGAATATTTTTATTAATTTTTTCCCTAAAATTATCTTCTATTTCAGATAAATATTCACTTTCATAGTATCTTACTTTTTGACAAGCAAACAAAAGAAAAAATAGCATTGCACAAAAAACTTTTCGTAAAAAGGATAACATAACTCTCCACCAGCTATCAATTAATTTGTCCAAAAACTAAAACTTTTGGACACAATTTCATTATATTCCTTTTAGAATTATTTTTCAAGCTCGAGACTTAATTCATACGGTTGATAAATCCGCTGAGAGACTGAAATTGTTCGATATCCGCACCTACATCAATTTCAGTTGCAGCCTTTAAGTAAGGCAGAATTGTTGTCTCTTTTATTTCAAGCCAGTTGCTCGGCAGAATATGCGGTGCCATAAAATTTTTGCTCTGTGGTAGATGAGAGAGTAAAAGCGGGTAATAGCTTGGAAAAACGCTTTCAGTAATCGTTCGCAAACTTGAAAACCCACCAGCAATACCGAAGTCAAAAGTAGAAAGATTTTTTTCCGCAGTTTCTGCCAAAATTATTTTTTGCGTTTCAGGAGAAAACAAAAACTTAAGAAAAGCTTTTGCAGTATCTTTGTTTTTTCCTTTTTTATAAATGCCCGCATATACAACTTCATCATCAAGAGGCACCTTATTATTAAACATAAACCAACGAAAATCAATATTAGCCATTTTTTCATGGCTGAGTGCCAAAAGCTGATCGCTTCGCAAATACTGAAAAAGACAACGACCTCCCATAATTGCAGAATATGGATTGTTGTACAAATACTTAAATTGAAAATCAGTTTCCGCCTTTGTGGAAGTATTTGCTTCGCTTGTAAATTTACGAATTGCAGACATAGCAAGTTTTAGCGAAGTTTCGTCCCAAGAAAAAAATTTTCCCTGCTCTTCAAAATTTGCATTAAAACCTTTTGCCGTTAAATACAAAAACTCCAAATTCCAAATGGGAGCAAAACCCATTTTTGTATAAGATTTTTTTTCAAAGGAATTGTACTCAGCCGAAATTTTTTTTAACTCGTCTAGAGAAAGACTAAAATCGTCGCTCGGTTTAATAAAATCTTTTTTAAAAATAATTACAGGCAAGTTAAAACTGACTGGTAAAAACAGCTGTGAATTTTCTTCTTTGCCTAAGTCTAAAAGCTCTGAGTAAAAATTTTCTGGATTGATTTTGTCTTCAGCAATTAGAGAATTAAGCTTGGAAAAATTTTTGCGTACTTCCACACCTTTTAACCAACAGCCGACAACTAAATCAGGCTTTGGTAATTTTGTATTTTTGTTTAAAAGTTCATCGGATGGGTTTTTGACATAATGAGCTACAATTTTATGCTTATCTTGGGACGCATTAAATATTTCACAATAGCGTACAAACTCTTGTCTACTGCTCCAAATAACAGCAATCTTGTCTTCAGCATTTCCACATGAAACAAAAAAAATAATACCTATAAAAAACAAAACAATATATTTAATTTTTTTCATTAACTTAAACTCATATGATATTTTTGACTTGTCAATTTTTATAAACTCGTTTTCGATAATCATTTAAATAATCTAAAAAAGTTATAACCGAAAGTAAAACCGCAACCCAATACAAAGCCATATTTACCATTCGAAGTGTTTGCGAAGTTCCGTCCAATATAAGCGTAAAACTTTCAAGTAGTTTTATCAAAAGAGAAAATCCTGATGCGAAAATATACATAACAGTTTTCACCTTACCGCCCATTTTTGCAGGTATAGAAAAAGAATGTTGTGATGCAAGCATTCGTAAAAAAGTAATTCCAAATTCACGATATAAAATCACTATAAACAAAATCTTTTGAAAAAAGCCCTCAGACATAAAACAAAATATAATCGTCAAATTTGCAAGAGCATCACAAAACGGGTCAAAGTGTTTTCCAAAATCAGTAATCGTATGCATCGTTCGAGCAACCTTGCCATCAAGGTAGTCGGTAATTTGTATAAAAATAAAAAGTGGAATCAAAATCAAAATAACAATTTTGTCAATATTTTCAACATTGTAAAACCAAGTTGGCATAAAAAAAACAATTAAAAACAAGGGTGCCAAAACAATTCTACTGGCACTTAAAACATTTGAAAGTTTCATAGGCTCTAAGCTTAATCATTTTTTATAACTTGTCAATAGATAAGAATAGACAAATTTTATTAAAACTTGTAAAATGAACCTATGGATAAACCAATTCGAATTTTACACTTAGTTCCTCAAATGAAAAGAGAAGGTATTCAAAATCTGTTAATGAATATTTATCGAAACATTGACACAACAAAAATACAATTTGACTTTTTAATTCACGAAAAAAAAGAAGGAGATTTTGACAAAGAAATTTTAGAACTCGGCGGTAAATGTTTTTATTTATCAAGGTTGAGTGGCAAATATTTTCTTTTGCACTATAAAAATGACTTGAAAAAATTTTTTACAAAACACAAAAGCGAATACAAAATAGTTCATAGTCATCTTAATACCTTAAGCACCTTTCCATTAAGCATTGCAAAAAAGTTTAACATACCTACGCGTATTGCACATAATCACAGCAGTTTTTTTACAGACAAAGGAATAAAAAAAATTGTTAAGCTTTATTCAAAATCACAAATAAAAAAATACGCCACAAACTTTTTTGCTTGTTCTCAAAAAGCAGGCATTTTTATGTTTGGCAAAAATACTAAATTCAAAATTATTAACAATGGAATAGAAATCGAAAAGTTTTTATTTAATTTTGACACAAGAAATAAAATCCGTAAAAACTTTTCGCTCAACGATTCGACAATCCTGTTTGTACATTCGGGCGGTTTTCGTAAACCAAAAAACCATTTGTTTTTGCTGGAAGTTTTTGCAAAATTAGTTTCGTTTTTTCCTTCGGCAAAACTTCTTTTAGTTGGAGACGGTGAAGAAAAAGAAAAAATAATTTCAAAAGCAAAAACTTTAAATGTTTACGATAACATTATTTTTGCAGGCAGTATTCCAAATGTTTACGATTATCTTTCTGCTGGAGACGCTTTTATTTTTCCATCTTTTTTTGAAGGCTTAGGTATTTCCCTCATTGAAGCTCAAGTCAATGGCTTGCCTTGCTTTGCATCAAACACAATTCCTAAAGAAACGAATTTACAAACCAATGCATTTTTTCTTTCGTTGGAACAAGGTGCTGAAAACTGGGCAGAGTTCATAAGGCAAAAGTTAAAAACGCTCAAGCTAGAAAAACGCTCAGCACCTAAACTTGCAAAAAATTTTGACATAAAAAACATTGCAAAAGATTTGCAAGATTTTTACATCAAGGTTGAAAACACATAAAACTTTAAACCTTGAAAAAAAGCAAAATTTTTTGTAAACTACACTCGTGACCCTGTACGAATATTTTTTAGTTTTTCCTGAAGGCGAAATTCAAGAAGTGCCACACCCCGTTCAAGTTTCGGGTTTTGTGGATATGAACGGAAATCCGATAAGCTTACCATTGCCAACAAATCGTATGATTGTGTACCAAGTTGCAAATATGCGAACAGTGCAAAACGAGCCGGGCTTTGTTCGCACTTATTATATTTTGCAACAACTTAACGCCATCGAACTTATGGAATATACTTAATGCCAAAAATTGGAACCCTAAATGAAAGCTCCTTACACGAAACTTTGAAACAGCACTTTTGTTGTTCGGGTGCAAAAACTGAAGTTCCCATCGATTCATTTGTTTGCGATATTTTATGTCCCGACAAAAAAATCATAGAAATCCAAACTTCAAATTTAAGTAGTTTAAAAAAAAAGCTGAGTGTACTTTTAAAAACTTATAAAGTAGAAGTAGTTTTTCCTATTTTTGAAAACAATTTTATTCGGGTCTTAAAAAAAGAAAAAGATAAAATTAAATACGCCGAACCAAAAAACCTCCCAAAGAGCATTTCTCATTTTGAGTATTTTTCGCCAGACTTATCTGCATCTCTTGCTTGCGAAAAAAAGACTGCATACGATTTAGAAAACACAAACCTCTACGAAGCTTCGTTTAGAAAAAGTCCAAAACACGAAAACTATTTTTCACTTTTTCGTGAGCTTACAAAGATTTATCCTTTTTTTCGCAACAAAAATTTTTCTCTTACGCTGTTGTATATTGACATCGAGACAATTAAAATCGATGACAAAAAAGGACGAAGCCGTTGGGGAAATCCAAGAATTGTTGACAAAAAACTTTTAAAAATAAACCGCATTGAAAAAATTAAAACGCTAGAAGATTTATGCGAGCCCATTTTTGATAAGCTCCCCGAAAAATTTACACGAAAAGATTTGGAAAAATTTACAAATAAAAAAAACGCAAGTTTTACACTTTGGGTTTTGAGAAAATTGGGTGTTATTTATTTATCTAACAAACTTAAAAACCTCCACGTTTATAAAAAGAGTATAACAAAATCTAAAAATTAACTTGAAACATTTTAAGATTTTGTTTATTATATTATTAGGAACTTCATTGTACTTTTTAGTTGAGGTTAGAAAATAAATGAAAAAGTTTTTGTTTTGTATAATCTGTATTCTTTTGCTTTTTGGAGCTTGTGAAACGGTCGAAGAGCAGGTGGTAGAAACTCCTGAAGAAGTTACTCAAGTCGAAGTTATTCCCGAATCGGAAGCCAAAGATCCTTATATCGAAATTGGTGAGTCAATGACTAAGCCCGAGCCTAAAAAGGAAATTGTTGTACCTGCTCCTCAACCACCCAAAGAGGAGCCCAAACCAGAAGAAGTTGTTGTTGCAACCTTTGGTGAAGTAAAAATTACTCAAAAAGACTATGTTGACACAAAAGCTGAAATGCAGAAAATAGTAAACGATTTAAATAATATTACTGAAACTGAAAGTTATGAACGATGGTTAGATTATCTTTCGGAGGACTATAAAATATATTATTCTAACAAGCAGACTTTAAGAGAAATTTCAGAAAAATTGCCCATAAAAGGAATAAGGTTAAATACACTAAAAGACTATTTTACTTATGTGTTTGTTCCCGCTAGAAAAAACATCCGAGTTGATGATATTAAATTTATCTCTGCCTCTACTGTCAATGTTCTTATGCGAGATAGAGGAAGGTTGCTTTTAGTTTATAGTTTAGAAAACCAAAGTGATGGCTGGAAATTAGTGCGAAACCAAGCCTCGCGTAAATAATTTTTTATGTCTTGACTTTATATTAAAAATAAGTAACAATTATATACAAAAGTTTATACAATAGACCTGAAGGAGGTCCAAAGATGAAGAAGTTTGTTTTTGTTTTATTGGCAATTTCTGTGCTAACGACTGGGCTTTTTGCTCAAGAAAACGAAGCAATTACTGTTGAAGAAGCATATTTAAATGCTATTGAAGGTGTTGTCATTCGAGAAATGATGGAAACTGAAGGAAGGGACTCTAAACTTGTGGCATTGCAGTTTATTGAAGATGCTCTCGAAAACGGACGAGACTCAGAAGATATTCAGCAAGCACTTTACAGTTTAGCTACAATTGGCTTGACAAAGACTGTCAGAGAAGACGGGCGTTTAATGAATAATTATCCTGATGTACGAATAAAAGCTTGTGAGCTTTTAGGAAAAAGCAAAAATCCTGAAGCTAAATATGGCTTAAAACAAGTTATGTACTTGGATAACGAACCTTCAGTAATTACATCTGCTATTCGGGCTTTATCAGAAATTGGTTATAGCGAAGATGATAAGGAAAGCTTGGAAATGATTAACTGGATTAACAAAAAATTTGACGTTGTAAATCCAACAAGTTCTCTTGCCCTTGAAGTTTTGAACGCCTATGAAAAAATCGCAGGTACCGTAAAAGATAAAACAGGTTTAATTGAAGGCGTTATGCGGATTGCGAGTAACTACAACTATGTTACACCTGTTAGAAACAGAGCACAAGAAGTTTTAAGATCTATTTCGGGCATTAAATCTCAAAACTAAAAAACCAAGAAATTATGCTCTATTTAGCTTCAAATTCTCCACAGCGAAGTGATATTTTAAAAAACCTTGCTGTGGAGTTTTCAGTACTTCATTCTAGTTTTGACGAAAAGCCCTTGCACTTGTTGGGCTTGCCCCCTGTAAAGCTATCTAAAAAGATAGCTACAGAAAAGTTGGAACACGCCATAAAGGAAAACGTCGAGCTTTTGACAGCGGATGACACAATCTTTGTTGCCGATACAATGATTTTTTTAAACAACAAAATTATCTATGGCAAACCTGAGTCAAAAGAGGAGGCTCGGATAATGCTTCAAAGCTATTCGGGAAAGGTGCATTATGCACTTACAACCATTGCCGCTTGCAATTACGCAAAACCAAACAAGCAATTTACGCTTTCAAATAGTACAAAGGTTTGGTTTTCCAAGCTTTCCGAAACTGAGCTGGAATTTCTTTTGTCTCTAAACGAATGGGAAAACGCTGCCGGTGCATATCGCATTCAGGGACGCTCCTCGATTTTTATCGAAAGGATAGATGGTTCTTACACAGGTGTTCTCGGTTTTACCGTCAATGATTTTTACAACTTAGCAAAAAAATTAAAAATTTCTGAGCAACTTTTTAATATAAAATAAGGCGTATAAAACAATAAAAAGGTTGTAAAGTCGGCATAGTTTTTTTAAGGTGTTTACATTTGTAGATGTGCTAAAAACACGCTGAGTCCGTTTATCACAAACGCGAGCTAAAATAAAGCTTAGCAAATTTTTGCAAATAAAAAACCAAAAAACCAAAGCAAGAACCTTTTTCAAAAATACTGCTCTTCGTAATACACTCGCCTGTGCGTTTTACTTAGCGTTCTGCTCTCTTCGCTAGCGAGTTTTATTGCACGGCTCCGGTTTTCTTAAACTAGGCGTACAAATGACTGAGTTTGAAATATCATTTTTTGTACGATGTCCATTTGTACGCCCGAAAATACGATTTTCTTAAATTCGATAAAACTATTTCAAAATTCCAAGCTCTTTGCCTGTTTTTTCGAAAATCTTAACAGCTCTGTCGAGCATATCTTTTGTATGCCCTGCACTTACCATACAACGCACTCGACCTGTGCCTTTTGGAACAGTCGGGAAAACAATTGGACCTGTAAAAAGTCCGTTTTCATAAAGTTTTTTTGAAAACTCCAAGGTCTTTCCTTCGTTCCCAATAATAACAGGCGTAATAGGAGTTTCGCTATGTCCTGTATTAAAACCAAGCTTGTTCAAATTTGTCTTAAAGTATTTGGCATTTTCCCAAAGCTTGTCGGTAAATTCTGTAGACTCGGAAAGCATTTTAATAGCTTCAATGCAAGCTCCTGCATCCGCTGGCGTCATTCCTGTCGAAAACAAAAATGGACGAGCTCGGTTTTTTAACCAGTCAATCGTAACTTGCCGTCCTGCTACATAACCACCAACGACACCAATTGCCTTAGAAAGCGTTCCCATTGCAAAGTCAATCCGCCCGTGCAAATTAAAATGGTCAACGCTACCTCGACCACTTTCACCTAAAACGCCACTGGAATGGGCATCATCTACATAAGTTAAAGCCTTATACTCTTCAGCTAGGTCTGCAATTTCGGGAAGTTTCGCAATATCCCCGTCCATAGAAAAAACGCCATCAGTAATAATTAAAATATTTTTATAATTGTCGCGATTTTCTTTTAAAACTTGCTTTAAATCATCCATATCCGAATGCTTAAAAATCTTTTTATCAGCCTTTGAAAGTCGCGTACCGTCTATAATAGAAGCGTGGTTTAATTCATCGGAAACAATAAGGTCGCCTTTTCCTGTAACCGCTTGAATCACACCCGCATTACAATTAAAGCCCGACTGAAAAACTAAAACAGCTTCCTCCCGCTTAAACTTCGCCAAAACCTTTTCAAGCTCATTGTGAATTGTCAAGTTTCCAATAATCGGGCGAACCGCACCCGCCCCAACGCCATACTTTTCAATTGCAGCCACCGCAGCCTTTTTAAGTCTAGGATGATTTGCAAAACCCAAATAATTATTTGAAGAAAGATTGATAACTTTTTTTCCGTCGATTACACATTCCGCCTCGTTAGGTCCATCAATAGTTACCAAGCTTTTGTACAAACCATCATCTTTCAAAGCTTGAACATTTTCCTTCAAAAATTCCATATCATGAATTGACATAAATTCCTCCGTTCTCTATTCTAGCCTTATTTACAAAAACTATCAAGCCCTTTTCCTACGAATATGTGGGTTTTAGACCTTATGTGGTGGCAACTGATTATAACTTTCTTTACCTTACCTTTATGAGCAACAAAAACATTTTTGATAAAATACAACTCAAGCTTTTTTGCTTAAAACTTTATCCTTCCGCCTTTGGATGGGCGAAAGGTTTGAAACTCACGCTGAGCTTTTTTTCGCAAAGTGTAAGACTTATCCGTAAACCTGCCTTGAGATTTTTACGCTTAATTAGAGCTTTGTACAAGTTTACGCTTTAGTGTTTAACTTGCGTTCTGCTCTTTTTGTTAGCAAGTTTCATTGCTGTTCTACAGCTCGCTTAAGGTTAGGAATTTTTGTGCGTCAAAAATTCCTAACCCAACTTTGCTAGATTTGCGTTGTAGCTCAACGCAAAGTTTATAACCGCTCACCCATCAGAAGTGAGCGGATGAGCGTTTTTCGCAAAGCACGGACAAGTCTTATAAATGTTAAATATATAAATTTAAAACTTTTTTAAAAAAGTCTAATTTAACTATTGACGCTAGTAAATTTTTTTGCTACAATTTATATACTTGTGGAGGTGAATTTATGAAACAAGTATTCAAAATTTCAGCTTTGGTATTTATCGCATTTGCTTTGTTTTCTTGTGGCGGTAAAGATAAGCTTCAGGATGATCCAAGGACGCAAACCTTGGTTGTGGCTATGTCAAGTGATGCAATCAGTTTTGACCCAAGTGCTCAAAACGATTCTTATTCGTCAAATGCAATGAGGCAGATGTACGAGGGCTTGGTAACTTTGGACGCAAATAACAATGCAGTACCTGCACTTGCCGAGCGATTTGAGGTATCTCCTGATGGAATGACTTATACTTTTTATTTGAAAAAAGGTATTAAGTTCCATAATGGTGAAGAAATGAAGGCGTCAGACATTGTCTTTAGCTATAAGCGAGCTGTTGTTGCTCCAGCTGTTGCTCACATTTATTCGGCTATTGACGCAGATAGTATTAAAGCTATTGATGATTACACTGTAACCTTAAATATGAAGGTTCCCTATGCTGGTATTTTAACAGCTTTAGCACATCCTGCTGCTTTTATAGTAAACCAAAAAGCGGTTGAGACTGCAGGTGAGTCTTATGGACGACAACCTGTTGGAACGGGACCTTTTAAGTTTATAAGTCACACAAAATCAAACAATATCAAAATGGAACGTTTTGAAGACTTCCATGGGGATAAGCCTTATTATAAATATTTGGAGATGAGAATTATTCCTGAACCTGCTAACCGAATTATCGAGCTCGAAAGTGGTGGTGCGGATGTTGTTTTGGATATTTCACCAAACGATTTATCTCGTTTTGAGGGCAATGACCAAATTAAGCTTTTGAAAGTGGATGACTTTATGACTCAGTATATGGGTATGAATTGCTCAAAACCACCGCTAAATGATATTCGTGTTCGTCAAGCTGTGGCGTGCTCTGTAGACACAGACCAAATTGTTAGAGCTGTTTGGAAGGGCTTAGGTGGAACGGCAACTGCCCCCTATGCTCCATCTTTGAAGTATTCTATTTCTAAAGATAAAACTCCTATAACCAGAGATGTGGAAAAGGCAAAAAAACTTTTGGCAGAGGCGGGATATCCTGATGGTATCAAGCTTCGACTTTCAACAAACGAACGCCAAGAACGAATTGATATGGCTACGATTATGAAAGAGCAAATGAAAGAGGCAGGAATTGACCTCTCCATAGAAGTTATGGAGTGGAGCCAGTACATTGCTATGCTTGAGGCAGGTGGACAGGAAATTTTTGAAATTGGTTGGTCTTCAGATACACCCGACCCTGATATGGTAGTATATCCTTGTTTCCATTCACAGTCAGTAGGTCCTGGTGGTAACTTTGTTTTTATCAAGGATGCAAAACTTGACAAAATGATCGAAGATGGACGCAAAATTCCTGATGGACCAGAGAGAGAAAAGCTTTATAAGGAACTGCAAGAATACATCCTAGATCTAACCGTTGCTGTTTTCCAATATAACGGTGAAACCGCTGCTGGAATACAGTCTAATCTTACAGGTTTGAATCTTTCACCACTGGGTAGCCATTTTTTTGGAAATATAAAACCACGTGAATAAAGTTTAAAAAATGTAGCCTACTTTTTGTGGGCTACGCTTTGTTTTGTGTTTTGTAGCAATTAAGAAGGCTTTTAAACTCAAAATAAAGTTTTGAACACTTGTAAGAATTTTTAAAGATTTCAACTTTACAATTACTTAAATAGTAAAGGGTAGTGTGAGCTTTATAAAACTTACTGTTTAAAAAAGTTTGTCGTTTTTATTTGCATTTTTAAGGGAGGAATTATGCTAAAATATATTATTCGACGTGTTATACTTTTAATCCCCGTAATGTTTGGGGTTTCATTAATTGTATTTTCACTTTTGTATTTTTCGCCAGGTGACCCCATACGTAATAAATTGGGAACCAACGCGTCGCCTGAGCAGGTTGAGGCTTTGCGAGAAAAGATGGGGTTAAATGACCCTTTTCTCGTGCAATATGGAAGATATTTAGGAAATTTGATTTTCAAAGGGAGTCTCGGAACTTCATATATTACAGATGCTCCTGTTGTGTCTGAAATCGCTTCTCGAGTAGGTCCTACAATTAGACTCGCTCTTTCGGCGACTTGTGTTGCTATTTTAATAGGAATTCCGCTTGGGGTTGTTTCTGCGATAAAACAGTATTCAGTTTTTGACAACATAACAATGGTGTTTGCCCTTTTGGGGCTTTCAATGCCTGTTTTTTGGCTCGGGCTTTTGTTAATTTTGTTTTTTTCGGTAAAGTTAGGATTTTTTCCTTCCTCGGGTTTTGCCACTGCAAAACATATGGTACTTCCAGCTTTAGCACTGGGTGCTCAATCGGTTGCAGTTTTAACACGAATGACTCGCTCAAGTATGCTTGAAACAATCCGTCAAGACTATATCCGTACAGCTCGTGCAAAGGGACAAAAAAATCGTGTTGTTATTTTTAAGCACGCTTTAGGAAACTCCCTCATTCCGATTATTACAGTTGTGGGGATTCAGTTTGGACAGCTCATGGGCGGTGCTGTTATGACTGAAGTTATTTTTTCGATACCCGGTATTGGACGCTTGATGGTCGACTCTATCAAGGTACGAAATACACCAGTTGTTTTGGGTTGCGTGCTTTTTGTAGCTGTAACCTTTGCTCTTGTTAATTTACTGGTTGATATTTTATACACATTTGTTGACCCTCGTATTAAAACCCAATATACATAAGGATGAACTATGAAAAATAAACATAAAAAAGAAACGACACACGGAATCATTGGTGTATTTAATAGAATGAAACGAAGTCGCTTGGCGATGGTCGGTTTAGCAATTTTAGTTATCTTGGTTTTAGTTGCTATTTTTGCAGATTTTATTGCTCCTTATTCTTACAATGAAGTCGACCTTGAAAATCAATTCGCAGGTCCCAGCAAAGAACACCTTTTTGGGCAGGACGAATTTGGGCGAGACATTTTAAGCCGAATAATTTACGGTTCTAGAATTTCATTGAAGGTAGGATTTATTTCGGTGGGCATAGCCCTTGTGATAGGCTGCACTATCGGTGCTGTTACAGGTTATTATGGCGGAAAAGTTGATACTTTTTTAATGCGTTTTATTGACGTTTTGCAAGCTCTGCCTGACACACTTTTAGCTATTGCGATTGTTGCTGCTTTGGGAACAGGTTTGGCAAACCTTATGATTGCAGTAGGTATTGCTGCTATTCCTAGCTACGCAAAAATTGTTCGCTCGGCAGTTTTATCAATCGCTGATATGGAATATGTAGAAGCAGCTCGAGCAGGTGGCTCCTCTAATTTTAGAATTATTTTTAAACATATTTTACCCAACTGCTTGGCACCGATTATTGTCCAAGCAACACTCGGTGTAGCTTATGCTATTTTGAATGCAGCAGGCTTGAGTTTTATTGGTTTGGGTTTGGAGCCACCAACTCCGGAATGGGGCGCAATGCTCTCAGGCGGTCGAGCTTATATTCGAAGTTATCCTCATCTTACCCTTTTTCCCGGACTTGCAATTGTTATAACAATTTTTGCTCTCAACGTTTTAGGAGATGGTTTGAGAGATGCTCTTGACCCTAAATTAAAAAGGTAGGTTTATCAAAAGGAAGTAAAATATGGAATTATTAAAAATAGAAGATTTAAGCATTTATTATATTACTCAAGAAGGGGAAACTCAGGCGGTAAACAAGCTAAACTTAAAAATTGGTAAAGGAGAAACACTCGGCTTTGTTGGAGAAACAGGTGCAGGAAAAACAACCACTGCACTCGGTATAATGCAGCTGGTTCCCGACCCACCGGGAAAAATTATGGGCGGAAAAATTTTCTTTAACGGAGAAAACCTTTTGGAAAAAACCGAAAAGGAAATGACCGCTATTCGTGGAAATAAAATTTCTATGATTTTCCAAGATCCTATGACAAGTCTAAATCCTGTTATGACAGTTGGCGAACAAATCAAAGAAGTTTTGGAACTCCATCAAGATTTGAAAAAAGAGGAGCTTGATGATAAGGCTGCGGAAATGTTGGAAGTTGTCGGAATCAAGAGAGAGCGTTTTAAGGATTATCCGCATCAATTTTCTGGCGGAATGAAACAGCGAGTTGTTATAGCAATGGCTCTTGCCTGTAATCCTCAGCTTATTATTGCGGACGAACCTACAACTGCTCTTGATGTAACAATTCAAGCTCAGGTTTTGGAACTGATGATTGACTTAAAAAAGAAGTTTAACACTTCTATGATTATGATTACTCACGACCTCGGAATTGTGGCGGAAATTTGTGATAATGTTGCAATTATGTATGCGGGTTCTGTTATTGAATATGGTTCAGTAAAAGATATTTACACTGAGCCAAAACACCCGTACACAATAGGCTTGTTTAACTCAATTCCTAAACTTGATGACGATGATGAAAAACTTCATGTTATAAAAGGTATGCCACCAAATCCTGTCGATTTACCGAGTGGTTGTCGCTTTCATCCTCGTTGTGATTTTGCAGAAGAACGATGTAAAAACGAATGCCCCTCAATGTACACTATTGATGACAATCACACAGTAGCTTGTTTCAAATTTGCAGAAACTAAAAATTTTGAAAACGGAGGTGCTGAATGAGCGAAGCTATTCTAGAAGTAAAAAACTTAAAAAAACATTTTAAAACAAAAAAAGGCTTATTACATGCAGTCGAGAATGTAAGTTTCAAAATCAACAAGGGGGAAACGCTTGGACTTGTTGGTGAGTCAGGCTGTGGCAAATCCACTGCAGGACGAGCAATTTTACGATTACACGAGCCGACAGCAGGGGAAGTTATTTTCAATGGCGAAAACATTTTAAACTACAAAACTCGTCAAGAAAAATCTAAAATGCGAAGCGAAATGCAAATAGTGTTTCAAGACCCGTATTCGTCACTAAACCCACGGCTCAGTACCTTTGAGTTAATTGCAGACTATTTATATGTCAGTAAAACTTATAAAACAAAGTCCGAAATAGCAAACCGTGTCCGCGAAGTTATGGAAATTGTAGGCTTGGAAAAACGGCTTGAAGATTCGTATCCGCACGAGTTGGACGGAGGGCGCCGGCAACGCATCGGGATAGCTCGAGCCCTTTCACTAAAACCAAAGTTTATAGTTATGGATGAACCTGTTTCCGCATTGGATGTAAGTATTCAAGCACAAATCCTAAACCTTTTAACAGAACTCCAAACGAAATTGGGGTTAACCTACTTGTTTATTTCTCATAACTTGAGCGTTGTAAAACACATAAGCGATCATATTGCTGTTATGTACCTTGGACATATCGTTGAGCTTACAGACTACAAAAAGATTTTTAAAAATCCATTGCACCCCTATACCCAAGCTCTACTTTCAGCAATCCCAATTCCGAAATACGGCTTAAAACGAGATCGCATTCTTTTGCCCGGAGATGTACCAAGCCCCATAAATCCGCCACCCGGTTGCGTGTTTTATAGTCGTTGCTCTAAGCGTTCGGACGCCTGCAAAGAAAAAATGCCCGAGTTAAAAATGTACGAAAATGGGCATTATGTTGCGTGTTATATGGTGTAAGTTTTTTTGGAAGAGGGCGTTCCCTAAATATCTGCACAAGTCGTGCAGATATTTAGGTCGGGCTGTGCAGGGCCACCGGTACAAAAGTGTTTTTGAAAAAATACTTTTGCACCCTTTCCATCCCTAACGGTCACCTTAAAAAAACATCCTTGTTTTTTTAAGGTGGTCGAGTTTTGAATTTTCTATTTATAATACAATGAAAATTCAAAACTCGCTAAATGATTTATACTTGCCCGACATCCGTGGCGACAGTAGCGTTTTCGCAAGTAAGGATAGTTGTACAAAAGTTAAAACACAAAAAAGCCTTTTCTAAAGCTTTTACCGCGTAATGATTACAAACTTTACGGTCTATACAAATAGTTAAAAAACTCGGAGTCCGTTGACAGAATTTTTTCGATGTTTGGCAGAGTTTTTTTGTAGGATTCTAGACTCTTCCAAAAATTATAAAAGTCGGGATCCTTGTTGTACGCTTCGGCATAAATTGCAGCGGCTTCAGCATCTGCTTGCCCCCTGATCATTTCCGCTTTGGCATAACTTTCGGAAAGGATGCTTTGTTTTTCATTTTCGAGTTTACCTAGTGTTTCTGCTTTTTTACCTTCACCTTTTGAACGAATTGTGCTAGCGATTTTGTTCCGCTCAGTAATCATTCGGTTAAATACCGAAGCTTGTAATTCGTCAGCGTATTTTATGTTTTTGAAAATTACATCTATCAGCTCAATTCCAAATTCCGCAAGCTGGGCATTTGCTCTATTTTTTATGTCTTCAGCAATTTCATTTCGCCCCTTAGAAATGGTTACATAAGTTTTTTGCTTGTCGTCTAAAAGTTCGCTTGCATCAACTTCTTCATTATCAATTTTAAGTTCTTCTTGTGAGTCAAGTGTGTTAATTATGTTTGAACTTCGCACAATACTGTCAAAACTGTTTACCGAAATTATATCGCGGCAAGCTGCGTCTGTAATCGTGGCAATTTTCGAAAGAGCGGCGTCATAAGATACAAGAGTGCGATAAAACTTTTTAACATCTAATATTCGCCAACGACTTGTTGTGTTAACTTCGATATATTGATTTTCTTTAGTTAGAATTCTTTGACTTTGATTGTCACCATCAATGCGTAAAACCCTTTGCGAAATTGGATGAACTACATCAATAACAGGAACACGCCAGTGCAAACCCGCCTCCGTTACAACGTTTTGGATTTTTCCAAGCCTTGTAATTAGAGCGGCTTCGTTTTCTTTTACTGTGTACATTGGATTTAAGTAGAAAAAAAGCAAAAGCACTGCTACAAGTAAAAATACATATCCAATTGCTTTTTTATTTATTTTAATATTTTTTTTAGCCATTTTTTACCACCTTAATTTTCATTAAATAATTTTTGAGGAGCGTCCATAATAGGAATTATATTTTCAAGGTTCTTGTCAATAACAGTAATGTTTTCCGACTTTGCTAAAACTTCGCTAATTGTTTCCAGATAAAGACGGCGACGTGTAACTTGCGGGTTTTTTCGGTATTCGTTATAAACTGCATTAAAGCGAGCAACATCTCCCTTTGCTGTGTTCACTCGGTTTGCTGCATAACCTTCAGCTTCTTGGATTAAACGTATTGCCTCACCCTTTGATTTTGGAAGCGCATCGTTATAAACTTTTTGCCCCTCGTTAATCAAGCGATTCATATCTTGGATAGCAATGTTTACATCCTCAAAAGCCTCTTGCACTTGACGAGGAGGCACTACATTTTTCAGTTGTATTGAAATAACGGTAATACCTAGATCCAAAACATTAAACTTTTCATTCATCATTTTAGCAGCGTGGTGAGCAATGTTATTTCGTTCTGTTCCCATAATTGAAAAGATTGCCCTGTCTCCAACAAGTGCATTCATAACTGCCTTAGAAACATCTCGGATAGTTTTATTGCGTTGTTCGGAATCAACATTAAAAAGCCAAGCCTTTGCATCAGTGATTTTATACTGAACTTCCCACTCAACATTTATAATGTTTAAATCGCCAGTGAGCATTTCCGACTCGTAGGTAATATTGCTTTCGTACTCACTTCGAACACTTGCTTGGGTTGTTCTAAAACCAAACTCCTCCTTCTGTACAGTTGTAACAACTTTGTGAACCTTTTCTACAAAAGGTATGACAAAACTTGCCCCCGATGGTAGTGTCCGCACATATTTTCCAAAGCGTGTTACAACACCTTCTTCAGTTGGCTCTACAATTACAAAACCTTTGTATGCTAAAAGTACAACCAAGACCAAAATTAAAACAAATCGAATTATTTTTGAAACTTTCATAATTTCATTATAATGAAATTCAACAAAAAAGTTAAGAGCATAAAAATATTTTTAAAGTCTTGTCTATTTAATAATTTTTAATCGGACAATAATTTTTTAGCCAATGCTTATTGCAATTTACAAACAATAATTTTTTAGGTAAATAACTATTGACTTTAGCCTTGTCTTATGGTATACTGAAAAATAAGTTTTTATAAAAGTTAAATCTATTTTATAAGAACTGGTTTTTAGTATTATCATTAAAAAATTTAGTTTAAGGAATCAGGCTTTTGAAAGCTTTGTAAAAGGTTTATGAAAAAAAGAAATGATGCAACTTTAGTTACAGATGTATCCGGTATAATGAAAATTTTCCCTTATATTATGAAACGAAGAAGCGACTCTTTAGTGTATCATAGAATAGCGGCTGATATGCACAATGCAATTCAGTTTGTGCGAAATTATAACCGCGACAAAAGCGAAGAGGAAAAAATGAGAGTTTTTGATCTCATTATAGCGGCATTAGGAAAACTTATGGTTATACGACCAAAGTTAAATCGCTTTATTGCTAATTATGAAACTTGGCAACGAAACAATATATCGCTTACCTTTGTTGTAAAAGAGGCTCTTACCGAAGAAGCTCCTGAACGCACAATAACAGTTAATATAGAGCCTGAAATGAATATGGAAAATGTTATTAAGACTACCTCAAAGTTGATTAACGAAGCAAAAACAGCAGGCTTTGATGAAGGTTCTACAAAGATAATTAACAAATATATGAAACTACCAAAATTTTTGATAAAGCTTGCAGTGTCTTTTTTTTCATTTTTAGACAAACATGGGTGTTTGCCTGCTAGCATTCGTGAATTTGACGGAATGCACGCCTCAGCGATTTTGGCGAATCTAGGTTCTATTCGTTTGCTCAACGCTCCTTTTCATCATTTGTACGAATGGGGAACAACCTCAATGTTTCTTGCAATAGGAAGTCTTTACAAAGGAGAGTTGCCGAATCAAAGGAGACAAATAACTGATATTGTTGAGTTTGGGTTTACAGTAGACGAACGGATTGTCGATGGCTTTTATACTATCCAATGTTTAAATTTATTTCAAAAACTTTTGAAAAATCCCGAGTTGCTTCTTGAAAAGTTTTCTACACCTGTGAACTTGTAAAATTTTTAACCATCTGTATATTCGTCATCATCGTCCTCGTTTTCTTCGTTTTCGGGTTTTTCCTCTTGGATTCTTCTTCGACGACGACGCACGGCTTTTTCTTTTTTAGGTTTTTTTACCTTATCTTGGCGTCTGTAATATGTAACATAATTTACAAGACTTAAATATAAAACAAAAGCCAAAGCAAGCAAAATAGTTATTGGCGACCGTAAAACCAGTTTTACAATTTCTAAAACTTCTTCCAAGTTCATAAATAAGGTTTCGGCATTTTTGAAAAAATCTTGAGTAGTCGATAAATGTCAAATTTTTATATTAGCTTTGGCGTTTTAGATAATCTTGTTTTGAGCTTTGACACAATCAATTCGGGCTGATGTTTTAGTTTTCAAAGATACCCATTATGTTTTTCTAGTCTGTTAAAAAAGTCCAAAAATGAGTATAATTTATCTGGGAGAAAAAATGAAACCTGTATTTTTAAGCTTAAAAGAATTTGATAAATCTTGCGACAAAAAATATAAAATGCAAGGTGAAATTTTAATGGAAAATGCCGCTCGAGGAATGTGCGAAAAAATTTTATACTTTTTAAAAAAACATTTTAATAAGAAAAGCTTAAAAAAAATACGCACAACAAATAAAGCACGCTGTTCATACAAACCGCTCCGACCAGTTATCCAAATCGTTTGCGGCTCAGGCGATAACGGAGCGGATGGCTTGGCTCTGGCAAGAATGCTTTACGACTTTGCCGAAGTTCGAGTTGTCTCGCTCGCCCAGCCTAAATCTCCTTTGTGCATTTTGCAAACCGAGCGACTAAAAAAGCTAAACATAACTGTCCACGAAAATCTTTCTCAATGCGATATTCTTGTGGACGCATTTTTGGGAACAGGCATAAAGGGAGCTTTACGGGAAGAGGCTGTACAAATTATAAACGAAATGAACGCTCTACCTGCCTATAAAATTGCCTGCGATATTCCAAGTGGTTTGAGCCTTTACGGTTTACCGAGTCCTGTTGCCTTAAAAGTAAACCTAACACTTTCAGCTGGTGCTTTAAAACTTGCGTTTTTTTCGGACATAGCAAAAGACTATGTTGGAAAAATAAAAAATATTTCACTCGGACTTCCTTCCGAAAATTATGCTCCCAAAAATGAAGCCTCAGCTTTTTTACTCACAGAAAAAAACTTGCAACTACCCGTCCGCATAGAAAAAAATACCCACAAAGGAAACTTCGGTCACGCAGCTATTTACTGTGGCGAAAAAGAAGGCGCTGCCGTTTTAGCAGGGCTCGCTTGTTTAAAATTCGGAGCAGGACTGGTTACCCTTTGCGGACACAAACCTACTAATTTTCCACCCGATTTAATGCACGCAACAGAAATAAACACAGATTATTCCAGCTATTGCATTGGTCCCGGTTTGGGAGAAAATGCCGAAAATATTGTGTCAGACTTTTTGGAAAAAATAAATAAAAATATAACAATATGTAATGAACCTTTTGATAAGAATAGCGAAAAAACTTACGCTAAAGCTTTTACAAGCAAAATAGTTTTTGACGCCGATGCCTTGCGAACCCTAAGCTTAGCCAAAAACCTAAAATATTTTACCAACTGCATAATTACGCCACACCCAAGAGAGTTTTGTATTCTAATCCAAAATCTCGCAAAGCTTGGGGAGCTAAACCCCGATTTGTTTGTTTTGTCAAAAGGATCCGAAAAACTAGCCAACTTAAAAAACTTGAACACAGAAAAAATCCAAAACGCTCGCTTTTATTTTGCAAAAGCTTTTTCCGAAAATTTCCCGCAAATCGTTTTGGTTTTAAAAGGTAGTAACACAATAATTGCTCATCGCGAAAAACTTTATATCTGCACAAAAGGACGAGCTTCTCTTTCAAAGGCAGGTTCGGGGGATGTGCTTGCCGGAATGCTGACAGCTCTTTTAGCACAAGGCTATTCGTGTAAAAAGGCTAGTTTTACTGCTACTTTAGCACAGGGTAAAATTAGCCAAATGGTAAGCTCATACGCCTCCACAGCAAGCGAGCTAATTGAAAAGCTCAGCAAGCTGGAAGGGTAACTTGACGAAAAACATTTATCAAAACTAAATTGCGTAAAATGTCTAGTCTACTGCATTATTCAAACTTAAAATCCCAGTGTATTTTGCCTTTTGATTTGCAAGAATCATAATCATTGAGAACTTTTTTTGCCACATCTGAAAGCAAAAATAATGCAATGATGTTAGGAAGTGCCATTAAACCCATAAAAAATCGGCAAGTTGCCAAACTAATTGTGGATCTAATTTTCCAGCGAGGAGCGTAGCTCTTGTCTGCTTAAGTGGGAATTTTTTGTAGAAAAAATTCCCGCCTGACTTTGCCAGATTTGCGTTTTATAGCTCATCGCTAGTTTAAGCCCCTGAGTTATCCGAAGTTCATCTTAAAAAACGTCCTTGTTTTTTCAAGGTGGTCGAGTTTTGCAACCTTGAATATTTTGCTTGTTGCAAAACATCGCCGTTGTTTTGTACTAGCTCGCCGTCCGTGACGAGAGTGGCGTTTTTCGCAAAGCACGGACAAGTCTTATAAAAGTCAAAAATAAATACGACTTGAATGTTTTTCTATTTGTCTGAATTTTAAGTGGTATTGTTGGCTTGACTAAACTTGTTTTTTTTATTATAATTATTCTTTCAAGAGGTACAATATGAAAGGATTGCCAACGAGTAAACATTTAGATACATTGAGACATAGTTTTGCACATGTGATGGCTGATGCAGTTGTGAAACTTTTTCCGGGAACAAAGGTTGCCATTGGACCTTCAATTGACAATGGGTTTTATTATGATTTTGAGTTTTCAAAGGATGTAAAACTTACTCCTGACGATTTTACAAAAATTGAAAAGGAAATGAAACGGATAATTGCAAGTGATGCGAAGTTTGTGCGAGACGAAATTTCTCGAGACGAGGCTTTGAAGCTTTTTGCGGACGAACCTTTTAAGCTTGAGATTATAAATGATTTACCTAAAGACGAAGTTTTAAGTACTTTTACTTCGGGCGATTTTGTCGATCTCTGTCGTGGTCCACATGTAAAATCTACAAAAGAATTAAATGCACAAAGTTTTAAGCTTTTAAAAACGGCTGGTGCTTATTGGCGAGGTGACGAAAAGCGTCCTATGTTGACGCGGATTTACGCTACCGCTTGGGAAAAACCAAACGACCTTAAGGACTATTTGCACCTTTTAGAAGAAGCTGAAAAAAATGATCACCGTAAGCTAGGAAAGCAGCTAGACTTATTTCACTTGGAAGACGAAAATCCGGGCGAAATTTTTTGGCATCCAAATGGTTGGACTATTTATCTAGAAATCCAAAAATATATGCGTAAACGCTTGAAAGAATTTGGTTATGTAGAAGTACATACGCCTTTTGTTATGCCACAATCTTTATGGTTGCGTTCAGGACATTGGGAAAAATATAAAGAAAATATGTTTATTACTGAAAGTGAAAAACGACTATTTGCTCTAAAGCCAATGAACTGTCCCGGGCATGTTTTAATTTTTAAACAGGGGATAAAAAGCTATCGAGATCTTCCTATTCGTATGGCAGAATTTGGTTCGTGTACACGAAATGAGCCATCAGGTTCGTTACATGGTATATTACGAGCTAGAGGATTTGTACAAGATGATGCCCATATTTTTTGTACGGAGGATCAAATAACCGAAGAAGTAGAGCATTATTGTCGTTTACTGGAAATCGTTTATGCAGATTTCGGTTTTCCCAAAGATACAATTACCGTAAAACTTTCGACTCGACCTGAAAAACGAATAGGAGATGACGCAACTTGGGACAAAGCTGAAAAAAGTTTAGGTGCTGCTTGTAATGCTGCAGGTTTTGACTACGAAATACTTGAAGGTGAAGGAGCTTTTTATGGACCTAAATTAGAATTTACGCTATATGATTCACTTGGACGCGATTGGCAATGTGGCACTATCCAGCTGGATTATCAATTGCCATCTCCTGAACGATTAAACGCCGAATATATAGGAGAAGACAACGAAAAACACAATGCAGTTATGTTGCATAGAACAGTTATTGGTTCATTTGAACGCTTTATTGGGATATTACTTGAAAATTCAGGTGGAGCTTTACCCGTTTGGCTTTCGCCGATGCAAGCTGTTGTGATACCTGTCGCTCCAGCTTTTAACGAATACGCTGATGCTGTTGCGAAAGAACTTGAGCAAAAAGGTGTGCGTATTTTTGCTGACACAGACAAGGATAGAATGAATGCAAAAATTCGCAAGTGGCAAGAGCAGAAAATTCCTTATCAATTAGTTGTTGGTCAAAAAGAGCAGGAAGCACAAACAGTTGCAGTACGAATGCGAAATACTAAATCGCAAAAAGTTATGCCACTAGAGAAGTTCGAAAATTATATTTTGGAAAAGATAAAAACTTGTGCAACTAGTGATGAACTTACAGAATAAATGTAGCGTAGAGACCGTTTAAAAAAATATTTTTATTTATTTGCTAAGTTTAGGCTCCAGCGAGGAGCGTAGCTCTGGCTCGCTTAAGGTTAGGAATTTTTGTGCGTCAAAAATTCCTAACCTCTTCGTTGCCAGATTTGCGGTGAAGCTCAACGCTAGTTTTAGACCCATCGTCCATCCCAAAGCGATGGGATAATCGATTTTCGCAGGGCACGGATAGTCTTACGAATGTTTAAATTTAAAAATTAGTAGAATGTGAGGGCTTGAATACTATTTTTGAAACCTTATAATGTAAGTTCAGTCTAATATTAAGGAGCAAAGGGCAAAATGAGTTCGATAATTGGAATTTTATGTATAGCTACGGTTTTTTTAAAATATGCAATATTAAATTCGCTTGCTTATATAGTAAATAAAGATTGGTGTAGATATGTAAATAAACAAATTTACTTAAATGTTCCACGTCAGCTTTTTGCTTGCTTGAAGCTTTATTCTAATTTTGAGTTTAAGTTTGACTGCTCCCTTGATAAGGGCTTGCCTGAAAACTTTTTAATTATTTGCAATCATCAAAGCCTTTTCGATATTGTTGCTTTTTTCGCCTGTTTTCCGAAAAAGCCTTTGCGGTTTATTTCTAAAAAGTCACTTGGGGGGCATGTTCCACTCGTTTCGGTAATGTTAAAAGCGGACGGACATTGTATAATCGACAGAAAAGGTTCGCCTGCGCAAATGATGAAAACCCTGGATGATTTTTCAACCCGAGTTTTTAAAAACAATTGGAATGTGGTTTTATTTCCTGAAGGAACTCGAAGTAAAACTGGCAGACTTGGACGCTTTCATCCAGCGGGCTTTAGACGTTTGACAAATAATTTGCATTTGCCGGTAGTTGTTTTTGCTTTGGACGGTGGCTGGCGAGTTAGCAATGTTCGAAAAATCTTAAAAAACCTTCGCGGTGGAACTTATCGCATTAAGGCTTTAAAAGTATATCCCGCTCCCGAAACAAAAAGCGACCAAGTTAAAATTTTAGACGAGGCAAAGGCAATGATTGAAGAGCAACTTGACGCATGGCGACAGCGCTTTTAACTTTTGCAAGACGAACAAAACTTCGAATGTACATCGACCTAAAAAGCCAAGATGTGATATAAAATTTGTTCCGCCCTTTATCGTTTTAGAAGGCTTTTGTCCGGTATCTGTTTGGGCGTAAAGCTTTTTTTAATTTACAAACTCATACAACACAGTTTCTAGCTTGCCGTATTTTATTGGATGCTCTTTAAACCTTGCTCGATGTTTTATCTCGCGAATAATTTCGGGGAATTCTGTTTTGTTTGTAATAAAGGCTTTTTGCCAATTAGGAAATTCGTCAATGGCAAGGGCGATTTTCCTATAAAGCTCAAACGCCTCTGTCTCGTCTCCAAGCCTTTCACCGTAAAGCGGATTTCCCAAAAGCAAGCCCTCATCGTAAGGTGCGGAAATTTCAGCGATATCCGCTTGTACAAACTCAGGACGCACAAGCTTTTCCGCTCGTCCGATTTTCCGCATTTCCGCTTCCACTAAGCTACAAGCCTTTTCCGCATTTGTTATAGAAAGCGAAACTGCATTATCGTCAATATCACTTCCGGTAATTCGCACTAAATTTCCTGTTTGAATTTTAGCTAAAGCCTTTGCTCGCTCCTCATAATAAATTTGAGCAAAACACTTATCTTCAAAAAGTGCAAATTTTGTAAAATCAAAATCGCGTAAAATACCAGTCGGCACATTATGAGCGTAAAGAGTTGCTTCAATGGGAATTGTACCAGAACCGCAAAAAGGGTCGTGCAAGGGCGTTTTGCGTTTCCAACGCATTAGTTGCAAAAGTAGCGAAGCGGCGGTTTCTCGAATCGGTGCGATGCCACCCGACAACCGATAGCCCCGTTTGTGCAAAGGTTCGCCTGAAGTATCTAGCACCACATAAGCAAAATCATTTTCCAAATAAAGTCGCACCGAAAATTGTAAGCCTGTTTCCCGAAGAGAGTTCAAATGCCAAGTAGAACAAAGTTTAGAATAAATTGCTTTTGCGGTAACGCTTTGAATTGCCCTTTCGGCTGCTAGCTTTGATTTTGTCGAACTCACCTTTTCCACAACGATTTTTGAATCTTCGGAAAAAAAATCTGCCCAGTTAACTGCCAAAACCCCGTCAAAAAGCTCATCAAAATTTTGGCATGGAAACTTTGTTACGACCAAGCCAACTCTGTCAGCTAGCCTAAGCCATAAATTTGCTCTAATTAACGACTTAAACAAAGTTTCCGTTTTAGAAACATTCTTAGTCGAAACTGCTTTGTCTTTAAAAAAGAGCCGTCCGGAAAACTTTTCGCTTAAAGCAAAGCCATTCAGTTTTAGCTCATTATTAAAAGAAACTTCTGCACCAATTGGACAGAGCCCTAAAAATTCGTTGTACTTACTCATTGATTTTTTAGATTATCCTTAAACCAATTTTTAGTCAAGAGGGGGAGCCTTGTTTTTTCGATATGCACAAGTTTTGCAAGCTTGAATACTTTGCTTGTTGCAAAACATCGCAATTGTTTTGTATTAGCTCGCCATCCGTGGCGAGAGTAGCGTTTTTCACAAAGAAAGATAACCTTACAAATATTAAATGTTTAAAGACTTTACAACAAACTCCAATTTTTGTTTACGATTATAGTTGTTAAATATTGAGGGGGGATTTCGGCAAAGCTTTTAAAATCAGGGAAAACTTTTTCTGTTGGCAAACCTAAATTGCTCACTGCAATGGCATTATTTTCATATCCGCTTTCAGTAATGAGTTTGACAATTGCGTTAAAATTTTTGTAAGCTTTTAAGATTACAAGAGTATCGCAAAATTGTAAAAAGTTTTTTATTTTTTCGACGCCTACAGTTGCGGGAATTACGGTTAAAGTTTTGTCCTCAAAGCAAAGTGGAAAATTAGATTTTGCCGCAACCGCACAAAAAGATGAAACCGCAGGCACAACTCCAAGTTTAATTTTCCCCGACAATCTTTTTAAAATATAAATTGCAGATGAATAAATCATCGGATCGCCAATTGTAATAAATCCGACATTATTGTTTTTGATTTTTACATCAGCTAAAATATTTTCCGCAAGCTGATTATAGACTTC
>JARGFC010000083.1:0-2637 GCA_038397925.1 Treponemataceae bacterium | reverse complement strand
TGCCCCAGAAACTGCGCCGCCTGCGACACCTGCCCAAAATCCTTTCGATCCCAATTTATGCCCTTGAGTAAGTGCACTAACTCCTCCTGCAATACCGCCAATTATAGTTCCAACTACAGTAGCAAATTCCCCATCCGGATCAGTATACTTCACCGGATTATTCCCCGCATAATGATACACATGTAAGTTTACAACGTTAAATACCCCGCCCATTCCCGGCAGGTTTTCGTTGTGTTTCTTTACTTCATCATTTATAGGAGCCTGCGGGATATACTCCCCTAAAGCCGGATCCCCGCTTAGCCACCTTGAGTACTTTGAGTCAAGGTGTAACGGGTATCATAAACAACTTTTTTAAGATATGTTAAATTTAATATCTTTAATTTCTTTTGGCCACACTTCATCATATGTGTATACTTCTAGAACATGCATATATCCATCCTTAAAAAATAAAATTGCCCCAGCACCATCAATTAAGGACTCCATTTCAAAAGTACAGCCTAGCTTATAATTTTTATCAAATATACCCCAAATATCATTAATATCATTTATAATAAACGTAGTAAAAAAACCGCATCCAGAAAAATTTCTTGCAATAATTTTTGAATTAGAAAACTGATTGTATAATTTTTCTGAGTAAATCGATCGACTTATTAATTTATTAATAATTTTAATTTCTAGTTCTTCTTGAGTTAACATTTTTATCCTTCATTCGATGTATGCCGTCCCAATTTGAAGAGAACCATTTTTTATAATACCTCCAACTTTAATGACATCATCGCCAATCTTAACAGTAATCGGATTAGCAACTGAATCATATATTTTACCTTCCACAAGACCTCCAGTTTTTTGTAATACATCAGTACTAGCCTTTAGTATTTCATTCAAGGCTTTATTGGTATTTCCAGAATATTTCGACAAAAATTTATCCAAATTATGTTGCGGGTTCCCAAATACATGATTTAATTTGTTTGTTGTATATATAACTTCTGATGCTACTGAAGTACTGCTAGCACCGGCAGCAGTTGCAACTTTATCTACTAACTGAGAAATACCTTTTGCACCTAAATAGCATAAAGTTAAATCAAGTCCTGCTTCAAGTACTGAATTAACACCCCATATTGTAGCATCAAGATAATTTCCTGTATCCAAGGCTTCGGATGCATATTGCATAGCGTCATAGCCAAAATCAAAATTAAAAGCAATTTTTGCAGAAAATTTTACCTCGTCAAAAAACTCTTTCCAACCTTTCCATAATCGACCATCCGGATCCACATACTTTACGGGGTTGTTCCCCGCGTAATGGTAGACATGCAAGTTCACCACATTAAAAACCCCGCCCATTCCGAATAAGTTTTCGTTATGCTTTTTATATTGCACCTGAATAATTAACATAGACATATCTTGGTAAATTGTCAACTTCAATAAATAAAACCGTTTTGTGAACACCATACACACGCCCTAAAACGCAATAATCTACAACTATTTCTAAATCACTGTTAATATACGCTACATAAAAACTACCTCCTAGATTTGTATAAACTGCTCTTACCGCAATAGTGTATTTCTTTTCACAAGCTTTTCCAGCTATCATTTCATATTCTGTTTTATCAATTTCACAAAAAGAAACATCTTTTAACAAAGCGACGTATTTTTCTTTTTCACTATCCGGAACAAGTATATATGGTAGTTCTATAATATCATTATCAAGCGTACACTCCTTTGTTGTATACTTTTTATTCATCCAGTCATTTTTATATCTTTTTGTCGTTATGCAGGAAAATAGCAATAGCATAATAATACACATAAAAAATGAAAGCAACAAATATTTTCTCATAATTCTATTCCTCAATTATCTTAACACGATTGTTTTTCAAAACCTCAACAATGTTTTTTTCCTTTATCAATAGAATTCAGCTCATATATTATCATTTCATCAAAATCTACTTCTAAGTATTCCGAAAAAGTAGTAAACATCTTTATCTTGGTAAATGTGATATCATAGGTTAAAATTATTGGTTTGTTTTTATTATCAAAACTAAGTCCTGAAATTCGTTTTACATTTATGCAATCAAATTTAAATAAATTGCCGGATGCCAATATGTATATACATATATTCAAATTTTGAAAATCTATACAAATTTTTTCTATAGAGGCATCATGTAATCCGTAATCCAATACTTCATTAATCGATATAGTTTTCAATTGTCCTTTATTCCTTCCGGTAATATATGATTTCCGTATTCATCATGCCAATGCTCGCCACGTTCTTTTCCTCCTTCTCTTCCTGATTGGTCCCATCGTCGAACTATTTTACCATCCTTATTTTTCCACTGACGATGTTGACCATTTGTAGTCTCCCTTGCTTTCAGTTCTTCTTCAACACCTGAAGGAGGAGACCAATCATCCGGATTTTTAGGCCATTCTTTTGGATTAGAAAGATCATTTATATCCCGATTATTGTCATTTTTATCATCCTTTGTCGCTTTAGCCTGTTCTTTTTCTTTGTCTGCGGAGTTTGCGTAATGGTTATATAGGGCAATTCCTACTCCCACTCCTACAACAGTAACACCAATTACAACCCAACCGATCGGACCTATTGACACCGCCGCAGCTCCAACTGTTTTACCGGCAGCAGGT
>JARGFC010000082.1:0-13371 GCA_038397925.1 Treponemataceae bacterium | reverse complement strand
CGGGGGGGGGGGGGGTAAGTCTACTCATTTTTTTCATTTTGTCAAGCCCTTTGTTAAAGATATTTTTTTATCTAAATATGTATAGATTATATCTTATTTTTCCCTTTTTGTCAAGCCTTTCAAATAATAATATTTATATATACAATAATTTTTAATATAATAGCTGGATAAAGGAACGGTGATTATTTAACGAGGAACATCAATTCAAGACTTGAGTAAAATTGGAGAGATTTTATACTTTAGCGAGGAGTGTAGCTCTGGTTTACTTAGCAAAACCAAGTCAATATTTTCTTCCAAAGTTACACCCTGCAAAAAGGTAACATTAAGCGAAACAAACTTACAGTACTCCGCTATGCTTAATAATTTAAAAAGACGCAAGCCCCACGAATGTGGGGCTTGCGGTGCATTTTAGTGCTGGATAATCAAAAGGAGGGAAAGACCACCCAGCAATGCAATAAGGAGGTATGTTATAATTTATAAGGAGGTATATTTAACATACATTAAAACAACATTTTGTGTATTAAAAGGTTACAGTTTTTGTAAAAAAATTGTAAAAACTTTTTAAAATCTTTGCAAAAATAATTTAAACACTTGCGTAGAAAAATCCATTTGACTATTTTTAAAAAAATTAGTAGTTTATAAGCTGAACATTTTATTTATGGAAGGTTTTTATGGCAAAATACGAATTTGAAACTGAAGTTAGTAAGTTACTACATTTGATTATTCACTCTCTTTATTCAAATGAAGAGATTTTTTTACGAGAGCTTGTTTCTAATGCTTCAGACGCAATCGATAAGCTTAAATTTTTAACTGTTTCTGATGACGCTTTCAAAAACTTACAGTTTGACCCGCGAATTGATATTTGCTTTGACGAAGAAAAAAAGACACTAACAATTCGTGACACAGGAATTGGGATGGACGAGCAAGACTTGAAGGCAAATCTTGGAACAATTGCTCGCTCGGGAACTAGCTTGTTTTTAGAGCAGCTCGCTGCCGAACAGAAAAAAGACTCAAACTTAATTGGGCAGTTCGGAGTTGGATTTTATGCCGCTTTTATGGTTGCTAAAAAAATAGAAGTTATAAGCAAAAAAGCGGGTGGTTCAGAAGCTTACCGCTGGACAAGCGATGGCACAAATTCTTACGAAATAGAAAAGGTAACCGATGCCGAGTTTCCTTTAATTGAGGGTGTTGGCGAGGGAACGGCTGGTACGGCAATTATCGTTCACCTAAATGACGACAAGGCTGAATACGCTTCTAGGTGGCGAATTGAAGAGTTAATAAAAAAGTATTCCGATCACGTTGCTTTTAAAATTTACTTGCACTATACACAAAAAAAATATGACGACAAAGGTAATGTCGAGTCCGAAGAAGCAAAAACCGAACAAATCAACGATGGAACTGCTCTTTGGCAAAAGTCGAAAAATGATATTAAAGATGAGGATTATATTAACTTTTATAAAACCTCTTCACATGATAGCGAAGAACCTTTGCTTTATGTTCACACAAAAGCCGAAGGCACTCAAGAATACACAACTCTTTTTTACATTCCGAAGAAAGCACCTTTTGATATGTACCATGCCGACTACAAACCCGGCGTAAAACTTTATGTAAAGCGTGTTTTTATTACTGATGACGACAAAGAACTTTTGCCAGTATATTTGCGTTTTGTGCGAGGCGTTATCGACAGTGAGGATTTACCATTAAATGTAAGTCGAGAAATTTTACAGCAAAACAGAATTTTAGCTTCCATTAAAAGTGCTTCTGTCAAAAAAATCTTATCGGAAATAAAACGCCTTTCTGAAAAAGATAAAGAAAAATACATAAACTTTGTTGAAGAGTTTAACCGCCCATTGAAAGAAGGTTTATATTCCGACTTTGAAAACCGAAATGAGCTAATGGAATTAGTGCGTTTTAAAACAACTTATGATGCCAGTGAAGACAAAGGCTGGACGAGCTTGGAAGCTTATGTTTCTAGAATGCCTTCAGAGCAAAAGCATATTTATTATCTCACTGGTGGCAAGGAAGACACCTTGCGTAATTCGCCACATTTACAGTTTTACAAATCAAAGGGTTATGAAGTTCTTTTGATGGATGATGATATTGACGAATTTGTTATGCCAATGCTTGGTAAGTACAAGGACTTTGAGTTTAAGGCTGTAAACCGAGCGGGACAGGCAGACGAACTTGTTAATGACAATGAAAAAATAAAAGAGCAAAATGAAAGCTTTAAGTCTCTTTTGGAAAAAGTTAAAGACTCTTTGGGTGAGGCTGTAAAAGATGTGCGACTTTCAAAAACTTTAACCGAGTCGCCTGCTTGTATTGTTTATGACGAAAACGACCCAAGTATGCAAATGCAAAGAATGATGAAAGCAATGGGACAGACAAATTTACCTAATGTTGCTCCGATTTTAGAACTTAATCCAAATCACGCGATTTTACAAAAGCTAAAAGACGAAAGTGATAAGGAAAAAATCGCGGAATATGCAAAGGTTTTACTCGGACAAAGTCAATTAGTTGAGGGCGAGGAAATCGCAAATCCAGCTGAGTTTGTAAAAAGCTTAAATACGCTTTTAGCTTAAATGTGTAAATGCTATTCGTACCAACTGCAAACAAATAAATTCCGCCTTAAGTTTTTTTTGGAAAAGCCGAAACTTTAATAGATTGAGGTTAGAATATGGTTAGAAGTTTATGGACAGCAGCAACCGGTATGAATAGCCAACAGTCGAATATTGACACGGTAGCAAATAACTTGGCAAACGTAAATACGACTGGGTTTAAAAAGCAAAGGGCGGAGTTTGAAGATCTTTTGTATCAAACTATCAAAGCAGCGGGAACTCCTGCAACAGAAGACACAATTACGCCTGTTGGTGTGCAGATGGGGCATGGTGCAAAGCTTGCGGCAACGCAACGGATTTTTGAGCAAGGCTCATTACAAAACACGGGCGTAAACACGGACATTGCAATTCATGGAGAGGGTTTTTTCCGCGTTTTACAATATGACGGAACTTATGCCTATACTCGAGACGGTTCGTTTAAAGTTGATGCGGACAGGCAGTTGGTTACCTCAAATGGTTTGCGAGTTTTGCCTGAAATTATTTTCCCCGAAAACTACTTAGAAAACACTATTTCCGTTAGTCAAGACGGACGAGTTTCTGTTCGAGTTGGCGAGCTAAACGCCCCTGTGGATGTGGGGCAGATTGAGCTTTATCGGTTCCAGAATAATGCAGGACTTTCTGCACAAGGTACAAACCTTTTTAAGCAAACACCTGCTTCAGGACA
Organism: Treponemataceae bacterium; assembly: GCA_038397925.1. Classification (GTDB taxonomy): domain Bacteria; phylum Spirochaetota; class Spirochaetia; order Treponematales; family Treponemataceae; genus Treponema_B. The sequence goes on along the minus strand of JARGFC010000082.1, from coordinate 10,092 downwards.
AGCGATTGCTGGGCGTCCTGGCTTTGGTGGTTTTGGAAAAACCGAACATAAATTTTTGGAAATGTCCAATGTTTCCACGGTGAGCGAAATGGTAAATATGATTGTTGCCCAGCGAGCCTATGAGTTTAACTCCAAAGCAATTCAAACTTCAGACAATATGCTTGGCACGGCTGTAAGCTTAAAACGCTAAGCATTTATAAAACATTAAAATAAGGGCAGTTGTTAAATATTTAGCGACTGCTTTTTTTATACTTCCACCAATGTTCACCGCTTTCAGTTTTTGTCAAACTTAACTAGTTATGATATATCCAAAAACGATAGGTTGCCAGTAAATACATTACTGGAAACACCACAATAAGTTTTCCAAGTTTTCTATCGAGAATATTAAAAATCTTTTAAATTATAGCATTTGTTCCTTTGATTTTAATTTTACAAAAAAATTTCTAAACTAATTGACAAAAATAATAAAAAAGTTAAGATACGTATATAAAAATTTTATGTCTTTAAAGGAGTTTTTATGAAGAAATTTTTTATAGGTATATTTGCTCTACTTTTTGCAAGTCAAATTTTGGTGGCTCAGAATAGAGACGGATTGAATAAAATCGGTGGATATGTGGGTTGGCCCATTGGGCTTTCATATTCTCATAACTTTACAAAAGTTGACCAAATAGATCTTGTTGCTTCTTTTGCCATACCGTACACACATTCGTTTGGATTTCGTGCGGATGTTGGTTATTTACGGTCTGTGTTTGAACCTGTTGTAGGTGGAGTTGAGTGTCCGCTTGAAGTTGGAGGCGGAGTGGGAATTATACCAATTTGGTATAATACTCGATATGTAGATTCTTATGGAAATGTTATTTCTAAACCTGCTTTTGTGTTAGGTATGAATATTTTTGCAGATTTACGGTGGGAAGTCTTTTTCTCCAATGTTCCAAATTTTAACCTATTTTTAGACTTTGCTCCTGGTGTTGGACTTTCGTTTCATAAGCACGCAACTATTGCAGATTTTTCATATCGAGCTGGTGTAGGCTTGCGTTACGCTTTTTAGTTGCTAAACGCTTATTTGTGTCGAAGTTACGGTTGATAAACTTTGAGCTTTGACACAAGCTTAAAAAAAACAAAAAGCCTCTCTAAAATGAAGAGGCTTTTTTTGTCGACAGCTATGTACTTACTTCGGCAAATTTAGAAAAACACTTGTGTTTTTAATTTTAGCGGGATATTTTTCTATGTATAGTATCCTATTTTTATAAATACCTAAACGCATTATTTCACTGTCAGTGGCGCCATAATAATTATCCATACCGGGAAAAATAAAGTTACCGAGAGAGTAAACGATTAACTTATTTCCATACCATTCTGTCGGTTGCAAAACATGCGGGTGGCTACCAAAAATCAAGTCAGCACCCATTTCACAAAGAGATTTGTAAAACTCTCTTTGGGCGGAGTTGGGGCTAAACGAATATTCCGTGCCTCCATGCACATTTACAATAACAAAATTACCTGTTTTCTTTTCGTCGGCAACGAGTTGTAAAAGCTCGTCATCCGCCCAAAGAATCCCGGGACGCGAATCTGTGGCGGTGGCTGTTTTTTTTCCGTTAAAACCACTTTGTTCCAAAGGATAAAAACCACAAGAAATTATCGAAAAGCCTTGTCCCTTTTTTTCCACCCGATAAAACCGTTTTGCTTCCTCTTTTGTTTTTCCTGCCCCGGAAGTAGGAACAGAATATTTGGCAAGAGCATCTAAGGTATCAATAAACCCTTCCAAGCCATAATCATAGCAATGATTGTTTGTAAGCATTAGATAATTAAACCCGGCATTTTTTAACGGCTCTAAAACTTCCTTTGAAAACTTAAAAGTATATCTTTTAGCCAAAGCTTTTGTTCTTTCAGTGAGAGCTCCCTCTAAATTTCCAATCATAATATCATTATTTTGTAAAATAGGGAGGGTGGAAGTAAAAATTTTCTCTACTCCATTTATATCATTGAGCAAAATTTTTTCCACGCCTCGCCCAAGCATCAAATCTCCGACCGCTGACACAAAGACTGTTCCGTTTTTTGTATTTTGCGCTTTCTCTTTTTTGTTTTTATCAGATTTTTCCCCTCTTGTTTTTTCTGCGGAGAAAATTTTTTCACAAAACTCCAAGAGAGGCTTTTTAAACTTTTGTGTGAGAACATTACAAGAAGCAAAAGTTTTTACAGAAAGAGGATAATTCTCTTCTCCTGCATACGAATTATTCAACGGAAGAGCACGAAACCCTTCAGGCATTTTTTCTGGGCTTGTAAGACTTAAAGCAAGGCGTGGATCCAAAGTGGACAAAGCATTTTTATTTTGCGGATTATATTCAATAGAAGGCACGAGAACCTTTTCTTCGATAAGGTATTTTGTATAATTGGGTTGAGTTTCTTTTGTGTCATTTATAGAACTTGAGGTTTCGCTTTCAAAAAAAGTTAAGTTTTCTTCTCTTAAAATAAGCGCTATTATAACACCCTTACCGTCAGGTTGTACAATGTTTTTTTCAGCAGTTACTTCGTTTAAAGGTTTAAAAACAAATTTTAACTTTTCTAAGTCTTTTTTTGGCAGCGGATCAATATAGTTTACAAAAATATCATCATCTACAAGAACAATGTTCTGCACAGATGTACAACTAAAAAGAATAAACGAAAAAGCAAAAATTAAAAAAGTAAAAATGGCAAGTTTGTTTTTATAAAGATAATCTAACATTTAATTTCTCTCAAACAAATAATTTATTGAATTATAATAGACTTATAGAAAACTTGCAAGGCTTTTACTCAAGCTTACTTTTTTGCTGAAAGGAAAACTTTAATTTTAAAATCAAAAAGCCTCTCCAAAACGAAGAGGCTTTTTCCGTCAGACTGCTGACAAGTTTATCTTAACAATGTTAAGACGCTTTGTGTAGACTGATTTGCTTGTGCAAGCATTGCAGTACCCGATTGTGTTAAAATCTGGTTCTTGGTATAGTCTACCATTTCTTTTGCCATATCTACATCGCGAATACGTGATTCTGCAGCCTGCAAGTTTTCTGCAGCGATATCCAAACCAACTACAGTGTACTCGAGTCGGTTCTGGTAACCACCGAGATCAGCTCGTTGTTTGTTGATTTTCTTGATAGCTTCATCCAAGATACCAATTGAGCGGTTTGCATCTGCAGGAGTTTCAATTGTTAGAATTTCTTCGTTTCCTACATTGCGAACACCCAATGCTTTGGCTGTCATCGTTCCGATGTAAACCCTTGTCCTTTGATCCATGTTGGCACCGATATGGAACCACATAGAAGAAGTTACCGTGTTTTCTCCGGTTTCTCGTGCAAATCGTCCTGTCAACATATTCATACCGTTAAATTGGGCATGACTTGCAATTCGGTCAACTTCGGCAACAAGTTGTGAAACTTCAACTTGAATATACATGCGATCTTCGGCTGAATAAATACCGTTGGCTGCTTGTACGGCAAGCTCACGCATTCGCTGAATTACATCTGTAGTTTCCTGCAAATACGCTTCTGCAACTTGGATAAAGTTAATACCGTCCGAAGCATTAGCGGATGCTCGGTTCAAACCACGAATTTGACTTCGCATTTTTTCCGAAACTGCTAAACCTGATGCGTCATCACCTGCACGGTTGATACGCAAACCTGACGAAAGTTTTTCAATGTTTTTGGTGTTTTTAAGATTTGTGTGTCCTAAAGTCCTCTGTGAAAACATTGCACTCATGTTGTGATTAATGATCATATGCTACTCCTTTGGCTATTTTGACGGCGAACCGTCCGGCATTCCTTGCCATTATGTCATATTTTCCGGAATTTCTGTCATAGCAGAAAGACGGAAGCGCTTTTGGCACTCAATTAATTTATCGGTATATATAAAAAGCCCTTAAGTACAATTTTATTAAATTTTGGATTTTACACGATTTAAGCAAACCGTAATTTCGGCACGCCTATCGGCGTGCTATTTTAAGAAAGCCAGAGCTACGCTCCTCGTTGTAGATTTCCCATTGGAACGACGGTTATGTTAAAAAAAACAGTCCTCACGCCTAATTCGGGTGGTAACGAAACTTAAAAACGCAGATGTGTAAAACTTGTTAAAAAATTAAAATCGACCTTATAATTTTTTTTGTAAGTCTTGCAAAAGTCGTGTATTTTTTTTGTTTAGCGGGTCAATCGCAATAGCTTGCTTTAAATAGTATTCTGCTTTTTTGTAGTCAGCACTGGCATAATAGTATTGATACATTGCAAAAAGCGAGTCCGCATTTCGTGGATCAGCTAAAAGACTTGAACGCAGGTAGGAAAGTTTTGTCTCGCCAGAGCTTATACTGGCTTGGTAAAAATATAAAATCCCTTTTAGCGTATTTGAAGCGGTGGGCATTCGTGTGTTAATTATCCGTAAAACTTCAGAAATATTACCCGCCTTACTTAAACTTGCCAAATACAAAGAAGTAATGCTATCGTTTTTGTCCCCGCTTTCATTATAAAGCCTTTGAGTAATTTCCAAGGCTTTTGAAACTTGCAGCGAACCAAGATAAGCCCTCGCTAAAAGCTGATAATTTTCCTGAGATGGATTTAAATCGACCAGCTTTTCCGCTTGAGAAACGGCTTCTCCCCAAGCTTCGTTTCCAATGGCATTTCGCACCACCAAGTTTGCCGCTTGAGCGTTATTTGCTTCTTTTGCGGTTACTTTTGCAATAAAGTTTTCTGCCGTATTTCCCTGAATACTCTGTCCCGTTTCAAAGCAAATTTTCGCACAAGCTAAAAGCACATCAAAATCATTCGGATAATTTTCATAAGCTTGAGATAAAAGTGTTAAAGCAGAACTCGTACTTCGACTCCAGTTTAACACGAGACTCGCTCGCAAAAGCAAATAATCTTTGTTAGTTTGGTCTTTTGTGGCAAAGGCATCCAATAATGCATTTGCTTTCAGATATTCCTGTGTTTCAATCAAAATCTTAATTCGTAAAAGCACGGCGGCTGTGTTTTCAGGATTTGCAGTTAGCAAGCCTACAACAACTTCCGAGGCTTTTTCATAATCCTTTAAGCCTATATAACTTTCTCCTAATAAGAGCTTATAATCGTTTGTGTTTTTTAGGTTGTCTAAACCTTCTGCCACTACTAAAGCCGTATTTGCTTCTCCCGTTTTTGCTAAAAGCCGAGCATAATTTAAGCCCGCTTGCGTACAAGAACTGTCCAACTCATAAGCTTTTTTAAAAGCGTTTTTTGCCTTGGAGGCTTGCCCCGTTTTTTCGTACATCAGTCCCAACAAAAAAGATGGCAAAACCGATCTAGCAGACAAGTTTTCAGCCTTTTTCAAACGAGTCTCAAGCTCTCCAAGTTTTCCCTCGATAGCTGCGTTTGAAACCTGTGCCGAAATAGAATAAAAACAAGGAATCACCAGAGAAAGAAAGGTCGAATCATCTAGGTTTTGTGGAAAAACTCCTTGATCAAGTTTTGAAAAAGCAAGCAAGTACTTATTTGTCCCTTGATAAGACGGCACATTCCAAGTAATAGGTTCGTGTGGATAAAGCCGTTGCATAATTTCTGAAATAATAACAAGATAAAGACGGTTTGTATCTGTTAAACCTTTTGGATCAGATGCAATAAAATTAACTGCAGCTCGCAAAGAGTCAGGTGAACCCAATTCTACATTTTTTACCAATCGCGAATCTAAAAGCCTATCTTCAATATCGGCTTTTTTTGGCGTGTCGATAACTGTAGGTGGAGGTAAAACCACAGTGCCTGAATTTTCTGTAGGTTGTTCTATTTCTTGTGCAGGTACATCCTCTTTCGCGGGAGGTTTTGTTGTACAAGCAACAAAAAACATTCCAAGCACAAATAAAAACCAATTTTTTTTCACGCAACTCTCCACTGTAGTATAACAAAAAATATAAAAAAAAGCTACACCGAATGGCAAAATTTTAGAAGTTTTTGAAATATTTAATTTACTTTAAAAACTTAAAACAAGAGTGTTTTTTAACTTATTTATTTGAATATTTTGTAAAAAAGTCTTGTTACTTTTGATAAACTTTAGTATATTTAAAGCACTGTGGAAATTGATAGGTTGAAGGGGTCGTGGCAGGAAGTTGTGAGAATAGCTGCACCTGCTGTTTTGGAAAGTTTATTTTTATCGTTGACAGTTATGATCGATACAATAATGGTTTCGTCCTTAGGAAAATATGCTGTGGCAGCAGTTGGTTTGACAGCTCAACCGAAGTTTTTCTTTTTGACAGTGTATATAGCGATGTCCGTTTCAGTTTCGGCTTTGGTAGCAAGACGAAAAGGTGAAAATGATCAAGAGGCTGCAAACGAAACCTTGCTTACCGCCTTGATTTTATCTGTTATTTTTTGTGTTATTATTAGTTTTGTATCTGTTGTTTTTGCATTTCCGATTTTGGAATTAGCAGGAAGTAATGAAGAAACCCATGAGGCTAGCGTTTTATATTTTAGAATTATAATGGGGGGAATGTTTTTTAATATCATTTCGATAATCATTAATGCAGCCCAACGAGGAAGTGGAAATACTCATATTGCTTTTACTACAAATTTTGTTTCTACCATTACAAATATTTTTTTTAATTATGTTTTAATTGGCGGAAATTTAGGTTTTCCGAAATGGGGAATTGCTGGGGCGGCAATTGCTACGGTACTTGGTACTGTTGCCGCCTTTGTTATGAGCGTGGCTTCGCTTTTTCGTAAAGAAAGCTTTGTTCAAATTACTTATATGATTGAGCACAAGGTCAAGGCATCCCTTAAAACAGTAGGAAGTATTTTTAACTTAGCCTCTAGCATTGCACTTGAAAACTTGGCAATGCGAGTGGGGTTTGCAACAACAGCTTTTACAGCGGCAAGACTTGGGACTACTTCCTTTGCAACTCATCAAGCAGGAATGAACATTTTAAGTTTGGGTTTTGCCTTTGCTGATGGAATGCAGGTGGCGGCAGTAACTTTAACGGGGCAGTCGTTGGGTGCGAAAAATAAACCCCTTGCGAAAAAATTTGGAGACACTTGTCAAAAGATTGGTTTTTTGATTTCTGTAGCACTAGCAATTTTTTTATTTTTTGCGGGGGATAAAATTTTCAAACTTTATTTTGACGACCCAGTGGCTGTAAAAAAAGGTACAATGATCGCTAGATTTATTATGGTTATTGTTCTTGCCCAGATTTCGCAAATTATTTTTGCAGGTGCTTTGAGAGCCGCTGGCGATGTTAAATACACACTCTTTGTTTCGATTGTGAGCGTAACTGTCATACGAACCCTCATAACTATTGTGCTAGTACGGCTTTTTCATCTCGGACTTGTGGGAATTTGGTGCGGAATTTTATCCGACCAAGCTTCACGATTTTTCCTTTTTAGACATCGATATAAACAAGGAAAATGGCTGGACATCAAAATTTAAGTTTTAACAAGATAACAAACTTTGGTTTTTGGATTTTAACCGATATAAGACATAAGTTTTTTTGTTCAAAACTTTTTCGTGTGCCTCGTTAGGAGGCACACGTCTTTGTTTACTTACAAGAGAAGCAAACGTTTAAAGTTTATTTCGTTTTTTACAAAAATTTTGGGGTAAAATTTTTGTGTGTGTCAAAGCTTTATACAGTTTTACGCTTTAGCGTTTCCTTCATATAAAGACTTTTATGTTTTAGCTTTTTATGAAGTTTACGCTAAAGCAGTTACCCAGCTTTTAAGCAGTTTAAACCTTAAACTTTCCAAAGAAGCTGACGACTGTGTTACGCTTGCTACCTGAGTTTCGATGCTCGTGTTTAATTGTTCAATCGTGTGGATAATTTCTTCCATCGTTGCAGAAGTTTCAGTAACACTCGATGACTGATTTATAACCTGTTGCTTTACACCTTCAATATTGCTACTTATTTGATTGATAGCACTTGCGGTTTCAGTCATATTTGCAGAAAGATTTCCGCCTAATTTTTGCATTTCGCCTGAGCTACCAGCAACTTTTTGAATTGAGCTACGGATTTTTTCCATTGTCTTGTTAAAATAGGCTGCCATTTGTGTAAGCTCGTCGTTTCCACGTACCGGCAAACGCACCGTTAGGTCACCTTCGCCCTCGGATATATTATGTAGTATTTCTACAGTATTTTTTCGTAAACTGGTAATTTATCTAGTGGAATAGCTAATTTTAAAACTTGTCCGCCATTAATGATTTCTTCTGTTTCAACATCTTTCCAATTGCATCCTTCTGGAAAGTGTATTTTTCTTTTCTTTCTTTTCCAAACCATTGGAGCAACTAGATATTTGTCACCTAGCATAAATTGCTGTGTTATTTTACCATAGCCTGATTTTGGAAACTCATATTCCATATATCTTACAATAGGTTCGCCTGTATTTGCAGATTCTTTTGCGACTTCAATAATATAGTCTACAAACTTTTGGTGATAGTTTGCAGCTTCAATACAAAGTCTTGATGTTTCTTTATCTTCTAAGTTCCAAATGCTTTTTGAATATTGCATCATCGGCATAAGGGCACTACATTGGGCAAATCTTACAAAAAGTTCGTTATCAAATTTTGCATTTTCACCAAAATTAAACTCAAGCCCACCACCAACCATATCAGGACAACCAAACGGATGACCAATTATACCAAGTGCTAACATATTAGGAACGAGACAGCGAAGACCAAAAAATCTACTCCACCCGTGTCTTTTATCAGCAAGACGCTGAGCAATTCCAAAACCTCCACCTTTCCAGCAAGCTCTTAGTTCGTTATACTCAAAATCAAGTGCTGATTTTGCCCAATATAAAGAATGTTCATTAGCAGTTATTTTTTCATATAGTAAGTCATCATCTCTGTAATATAGCGGATCCCCTGCATCTTGTTTAAAACCAGAAATACCGTATTCATCTATAAGCCACTGACATTTTTTGCTAAACCATTCGCGTGCTTTTGGGTTGGTAAAATCTAATATAGGATCTTTTCCGTTCCACCACTTTCTAATAGCAACTTCTCCGTTAGGTTCTCTTATAAGTAAGTTATTTTTTTCTAAGTATTTATAATCAGGAGCTTTTTCCGATACAAAAGGACAAATCCATAAAGAGACATCAAACCCCATTTCTTTTAGTTCATTAATTAGTTTTTTGGGATCTGGGAAGGTTTTTTTATTAAAAGTCCAATCACCAAATGTATACTGCCAGCCATCATCAAGGATAATTTCACCAATTGGCATATTTTTTTCTTTGATAGTTTTTGCGTATTTAAGAATGTCTTCTTGGTTTTGGTTATCGATAAACTCAATCCAAGTACAATATTGTGGTTTTGAAAACTTAGTCTCAGGTGGCATGTTACCTGTTGGCGGAAAATGTTTTTTAGAAGCCGCAAGGAATGCTCCTCTTAAAGTATCAAAACCTTCATATAATTTAATTTCGGCAAACTTAGACTTACATAATAATCTATTTCCAAAAACCATATATCTAAAACCTTCCTCAGAGTAGATATATCTACCTTCTGAGCTTACTAGAAAAGGGGCTGCTTGGTTAAAGAGTTTGTTCCTACTATCATTGATACGGAAAAACTTGTTTCTATGTAGTGGCATAAACATACCAATGGCTACATTTCCTCCATACCAGTATTCACCTTTTTTTATTTTTACATTTAAACGATATTTCACAATGCCTCTCATTAAAATAGTTTCATATACGTAAATTATACAATAATAGATAAAGTTTGTCTATACTTTAAGGTTTAAGACAACCTAGTGGAACAACATAAACACCATTTTCTCTTCTATAAGGTGAGTTTGCACCATTGCAACGCAAAGTTTCAAGCTTGCACATAAAAACAAAAGGAGGCAAAACCTCGCTGTTGTTTTTTACTTTCCATATTCAATGCCCCGTGCTTGAATAAAATTTCAACGAATAGTTCCAAACTATGCAAGAAAATAAAAAAAAAAACAAAATCGAAACAACAGGGGTTAAAGCCATTAAAGCACCTGCGTTTTTGAAGTCATTAGCGATAAAAAATAAACAAGAAGGAAAAATTAAAAAGTGGAATTTTGCCGAATAAAAAAACATATGCAATGGATAATGGAATAAAGTTAATCAAAAAGAAATAAACGCTTTTTCCTAAATTATA
>JARGFC010000081.1:0-16832 GCA_038397925.1 Treponemataceae bacterium | reverse complement strand
TGGTCGGCTCATTAAATGGTTGAGTTTGCACTTGGAGTTTTGCTTTGTGCAAACTCGCATTATCATAAGGTACGCTAAGCGTACGAAAATTCGCCTCACTCGTGAACTTGAGGTTCACTCGTTTGATGAATTTATAGGAACCTTAAAATTCAGCGACTGAGCAAACCTCAGTTCGCGAAGAAGCTGAATTCTCGTGTGCGATAAGCACACACTATGATAAAGCAACGTTTTGCGATAGCAAAACTTGACAATTAAATTAGGAGCCGATATTTTAGGCGACTAATTTAATAGAAGTAATAAAGGCGTATGCTCGGGATGCCACGGCATCCTACTTTAAGAAAGCCAGAGCTACGCTCCTTGTTGGAGCGTAAAACAAGCTAGGCTTAAACCTACTTTCTGAGCAATATCTTAACAAATGAAAAACCTTACAAAAATTAAAAGTAACAAAAGGGTTTTTTATTTGTTTATTTTGTGATAAACTGTATACTTAGGAGAGTTTTGTGAAAAGGCTTAGTTTTGCTGTTTTGTTTTTTGTGGGTGTCCATTTTTTAGCTTTTGGAGATGCTGTAAAATTTTATGAAGATGGAAAGTATTTTCAAAACAGAGGAGATTGGTATAGTGCGGTTGAATGTTATAAAACTGCCTTGCAAGAAAATCCTTCGTATAATCTTGTTTTTCAAGGACTTGCTGAATGTTTTTATGAGTTGGATGAATATGACCAAGCTTTGAGTTATGTAGAAAAAGCTTTGCGTTATAGAGTAAATTCTGCGGAGTTAAAAAACTTACAAGGGTTTATTTTAATTGGGATGGGTGAGTTGAATAAAGCAAAGGCTCTTTTTGAGGATGTCTTAAAAACCGCCCCGAATGATGTAGATGCTCGCTTTGGTTTGGCTGAAATCGAAGTAAGTGGTGGAAAGTTAATTACTGCTACGGAATTGTACAAGGCAGCTCTTGCTCGGCAGGGAGAAAACCGAAAGGCACTTTTGTCTTTAGCTCTTTTGAGTTTTGAGGAAGGAGATAAAGCAACCGCAAAAAATTATACAGGGCGAGCTTTACGTTATCACGGAGATAATGCGGAAGTGCATTATTTTGCAGGTTATTTAAGTGCCCTTGAAAACGATAACGAAATGGCAGAAGTGCGTTTGCGCGCAGCGTTAAAGTTGAATCCAAATATGGACAAGGCAGAGCAGTTACTTTCTGCTGTGCTTTATGCTCAAGGGCGTTACTTTGATGCTATTCATATTGCTGATGACCGTTTGAGTAGAAAACGCGAGTTGCCTGATGCTTGGTATTTAAAAGCTCTCAGTAGTTTAAAGCAAAATAATTATAAGGCGGCTTTACAGGCAGCAAAGGTAGGGCTTTCGATAGAACCGAATAACGAAATAATGCGAAGTCTTTTAGAAAACATAGCTATTGAAAGTTTGGACTTTGAAGATTCTTACAGAAAAAAATTAGCCGAATATCGAGAAAAAAAGGCACGCACCTTTGCTAATCTTAATTATATAAATTCAGCTATTTATGAATACCGCCAAGCTTTGCGAGTATACCCTTATAACACTGATGCCCGCTTTGAGTATGCAAAGCTTCTATTGAGACAGGGATATCCTGAGCGGTATTTAGAGCAGTTACAGTTTATTCAGTCAATTACAAAGAGTAATACAAGGGTTAATGACGCTGTGGAAGCTTACGGAAAAATGCTTTCTACTTCGTTGCAAAGTACTTGGGGTATAAATCCTCTTTACTTAATGAAAAGTCATATTTCAATTGCTCTTTTTTGCGAAAGAAACTCGGCAAATGTTTTGCATCCTGAGTCGGAAAAAATTGCAACAAAGATGATAGCTGAAATTATTGAATATAATCGCAGGTTTAAAGTGAGCTATGACAATACAAAAAGCTCCACTTATGCCGAAGCTTTTAGAAAGGCTCGCACGGACGGAAGTGATTTTTTTGGAATTATAAAGCTTGAGGAGTCGCTCCGTGATATAAAACTTTCGCTGGATCTTTATGTTTCTCGAACGGGTTCTTTAGCAAAGCGTTTTACTATTTTTCGCTCGGGAAATGATAGATATGCGAACGCTCTTTTGCGACTTTATAGTATGTTCAGCTCCTCGATGCCCTATGTGGGTAAAATTGTAAAACGAAATATGGGTAATATTTTAATCGACCTAGGCAAAAATGATGGCGACTTTTCTGGTATGGAATTTGTAATAGTTGAGGACGGTAAGATTAGTTTTGCAAAAGACGGCATTGGAATTATCTACGATGAAGCAAATATTTTGGGTACTTTTTTACCCGCTCGTTCGGACGAGGATCTAACGGCAGGTACTTTCCGCCGTGCAGGTTTTTACGACCGAGTAAATGAAAACGACTGGTGTATTGCTATGACAAAAAATAAGGAAAAAACCGAAACAGATTTTATCAATAGAAAAAATCAGCAACCTATTTTGTTAGAACAGTTAAAAGACATTAGAAAGAGTAGATAACTTAGGTGAGCTTGTGCGAATAGGAGATTTCTCCTTTTTAAGTTTTATCGGAGTGAAACCCGCCTTGTTTTATCAGATGCTTTATTTTTTGCGAGCTGTTAGAGCTTAGGCGTAAACAGGCGGGGGCGTTACGGGGGCGGAGCCCCCGTTAGAAGGGGTAGCGAAAGCCCGAAGTGAAACGAAGGGCTGGAGCGAGGGGAAGGCTTTCCCCTACATATTAAATGGGAAATACAGTGTGTTTATTTTAATAAAATCATTCTAGAAACTTTTTATATTATTTGTTATAATTTAAGTTATGGGAATTGTAAATAACCGTTATAAAATAATTCGTGAAATTCATCAAGATAGCACAAATAAAATTTTGAGTTTTATGGTGCTTGATTTGCTTACTGAAAATACTACTTTGGGTTTGTCGATTATTAAGATTGAGGATTTACCTGCTCATTCGGAAAAATTTATAAAGGAAAATTTTGCACATATTTCCACAATGCATAGTGATAGGTTTTTTAAAAACTATGAGTTTGGCAGAACTGATTTTGAAATTAATGGCACAAATAAAAAGGTATATTATTTTACTCACGAAATTAACGAATATCATTTGTCGCTTTATGATTTTATAAATCCTTTTAATATAAGTGATATTTTGAATGCGGTTGTACAGATATGTCAATGTCAAAACTTGGCAATTATAAATGGTTATTTGCAACCTGTAAACAGATGGGATGATTTTTTTGCGATAAATGAGGGAGATGAGTTTTCGGTAAAGGCTCGTGATTTAATATCTATTTCTATCAATTCAAAAAATCAAAATTATGATTATCGGTTTGAAGATATTGCTAATTTGTTTTTGTCTCTTTTTGATGGTTATTCGAAAACGAAAAACATATTTGAAAATATTGAACATATTCGAGAATTGTACAGCGAACTTTTTTTGATTGAATATGAAAAAAAAGTTCTGGATTGTATTTTAAAAGTTTGTGAAAATATTTATTTAGGAAAATATGGTAATATAATATATGTATTTTATTACAAGTTATTGGCGGATATAAATAAAGAGTTAAATTCTTTTTTTTATGCGGATGTGGATGATGCTAATAGCTATGTTATAAAACATCCTAGACTTTATAACGAAGAAAAAAATGTAACTAGTATAATAAACGAAATTACTGATACAAACTTAAAATCAAAACACAAGTGTTTTTTGATAACAGGAAATTTGGGAACGGGTAAAACTACTTTTCTAAGCGATTTAAGTTTTTTACTTAACTTTGAAGATGTGGATACATATTTGATAGAAATTGAGTCTTTGTCGTATAGATTTTTTTTGAAATTGCTTTCACAAATATTGGACAAGTACCCTATGCTTAAAAGCGAGGTTGACTTAAATGATATTTATTTGCACATTAAAAATTTTAGTTCGGGAAATAAAGAACATTTTGAAAGCAAGTTTATAGTAATAGAAAAAATAAATAACATTATAAAAAAAGCAAGTACAATGCGTCCACAAATTATTATTGCTGACAATTTAGAGTTTGCGGATAGATTTACTCTTGAATTTATTTTTTCAAACATAACACAAGATTTAACAGGCTACAATACTTTTTTTATATTTTCTTTTTCCAAATATTTTGGTAACTCAGAAAAATATTTTGAAGATGCGTGTAAAGAACTTCTTAAACATCCGTCTTGTTTGGAAATAAAGCTAAATCTTTTGACAGAACTTGAAACTGCAATCCTTATTAAAAATATGCTTGGTATGCAAGACGCTCCTGTTCTAACATCCAAAGAAATAAATAAAATAACTGGGGGGAATCAATTCTTTACAGTTCAACTTATCTCGGAGCTTTTGGATTTAGGTGAGCTTTGGAAAAATAGGGAAGACGGATTTTGGGAAATAAAAACAGATGCATATCAAATAGCACATTTTTTTAAAACACCTAAAGTTATTATCAAACTTGCAAAAAAAGTTTTTGAAAAATATTTTGCTTTGAATTTAAATATTCTTAAAACTATTTCGATATTCCAACTTTATATAAAAAAAGCTTTTGTTAAAGAATTAGTACAAGATATAAAAGAAAGTGAAGTCGAAAAACTTTTTGACAATTTTATTAAAAACAATTTTTTATCTGAAATAAAAAACGGTGTTTATCATATAGATGAAAAAATTTTACAAAGCACTTTTTACAGTTTATTAACAGAACCAGAAAAAAAACGTTTGCATATGCGAGCTTTGGAAATTTTAAAAAAAGAAAAAGATGAAGTTTTTTATGATGAAATTTTAATTCATTATGATTACTTGGGTGAAGAAGAAACGGTTTTAAACTTACTTTTAACAAAGGCTCGAAATGAAGTTAAAATTGGGTGTTACCAAAATGCGGTTGTAAATTATGAAAAAGCAATGGTTGCTTTAGATAATTACGATGCTGACATAGTAATGAAGGTTGGAACTGAGCTTGGTGTTGCATATTTAAATTTGGGGAATTTAGATTTTTCGATGGAAATACTTCGCTCTCTCGAAAACATTGTTTCAAAAGTAAGTAACCAAAAAGTTTTACTTATGTTTTATGTTGCCTATGCAGAGCTTTATTACAAGTTGATAGATAAAGAAAAGTTTTATGAACTTTTAAAAGAAATAAAAAAAATACCCCATCAAGAATTAGAACTCAATGAAGATGAAAAAAATTTAATTTCAAAAATATATATTTTTGAAAATATGTTTGATAATAACACAAAGTTAACCTTTAA
Organism: Treponemataceae bacterium; assembly: GCA_038397925.1. Classification (GTDB taxonomy): domain Bacteria; phylum Spirochaetota; class Spirochaetia; order Treponematales; family Treponemataceae; genus Treponema_B. The sequence goes on along the minus strand of JARGFC010000081.1, from coordinate 11,604 downwards.
AAATCTAAGTGCTTTAATTTCTCGCATTGAACAAAACAACGGCAACAAAAAAATGCTAAGTGAGTTGTATAGGTTTATGGGAAATATAAAAATTAATGAAAGAGATGTTAAGGCTACACAAAAGTATTACCATCTTAGTTATGAAAATGCAAAAAAATATAATGATTTACAAAATATGCTTTCTTCACTAAACAATCTTGCAAACTTAAATGTAAGGTTTTTTGAAAATTTAGAATTAGCTGAACAAATATATTTAAAGGCTTTGGAAGTCTCAAGCAATCTTGGTTTTGGGCGAAACATATTAGTATCGTATATCAATTTGAGTTCTTTATATTATGATATGGAGCAATTTGAAAAAAGCAGGCATTACTTAAACTTAATTTCGGAAAAAGTTGCACCCGCAGAATTTTTGGCTAAAGATTTAACTTTTTTTATGCAACTTTTAAATTATGCTTTGTTATCAGAAAATAATGAATATGATAAAGCTCTTATTTTGCAAAACAAACTTTTAGTCAAACTAGAAAATACAAGTTTGATTTTTTTTAGTGCTGATATCTATGTTCAGTTTCATTGCGGTTATGCAAGGCTGAATTTGACTTTTGGCAGGTATTCAGAAGCTATCGAAAATTTAAAAACAGCTCTTGCTAAAAATTCTAACATTCAAACAACTAAAGCATTAAATTTTTTAATTGATATGATTGATGTTCTTCTTCATAAGAATAATACAGGTGTTCGCAAGCTCAAAAAAACACTGCCATCTCTTATAAAGGAGTTTTCGCCTAGACAGAAAATTCGTTTTTTAAAAATGATTTTAAATGTTTTATCTCATAGTGTTGCAGTCCGTTGTTTTGACTTATTTACAGAGCTTGCTTTGTCTGTTGTAAAAATTTGTGGGAATGATTTTGAAAAATATACAAGGTCAAATGTTCGCTTACAAATTGTTAAATTTCAGTTGGATAAAAATAAACAAAGCTTTTATATAAATCAAATTTTGTTTGCGTTAAAAGATAAAAAAGCCCCATTGACTAAAGCTGTTTTAAAACAACAACTTGCGTTTTCTCATTTTCAAAATCAACAATGTGCTTTGGGTATAATGACATTAATAAATGTACAAAATTTAATTCGTGATTTTATGGTTGATGTGCCTATAGAAATGCAAATAGAAGTTTTTAACTTTTATTCTTTTGGTGTTCCATTTAAAATTGTATATGAGTTTATTGAAAAAGGCAAAATACAAATTGATGAAAATATTTTTAATAGAAATGTTAGTGCAATAGGTTTTAAGCGTTTGCTTAATTCTAACGATTTAGCACTCCTTAGCAAAAGCACGATGTTTTTAAGGATGTTATCAAGTGAAGTGTTTTATGAAAATAATGATGTTTTAAAATATAAATCTATCTCAAGAACCTTACAACATTTTACTTCAGACACTGAAACAAATATTATTTTGCTTTTAAATTTGTTGATGCAAAAAATTTTTGCATTGCATTCTAATATACTAATAACTAACACAAATGGAAATCAATCTTTTCTTTTTCCTTCAAGAGCTTCAAGTTTTAGTTTTTTTGATTATGAAGAAGTGTTAAAGAAGTTTGGCTTTTCTGAAATAGCAAAAATGCTTGATAAATATGGCTTTGACATTATTGAAGTGCCAATTGATACGAGTAAAAATATTTCAGACAAAAACTATACACTAATATTTTTTGTTCAAAAGGATGTTTATATTTTAGCTAAAACTAGATTAAAGTATTGCAAAAGACTTATACCGCTTTTGATGACTCTATTACAAAATTACACATTAAATAATTTGTTGAGATTAGAACAAAGTTCAGGTACAACTTATATTTATGACTTTGAACAAACACTAACATCAAGTATTAATTATTCGAGCGTCGAAAGTACCAATGTTATTGTTGCTTATTTTAGAGTGGAAAATCTTAAAGTTATCGACTTTTTATTTGGACAACAGCATTGCGATAAAATTGTAAAAGACATTGTTGCTATTGTTAATGGACTTCTAACAAAAAACGATCTTATAGCTAGATATGCGAAAGATGAGTTTGCAATTTTGTTTTACAACGCCGACAAAAATAATGTAATTAAAAAAGTGGACGAAATTAAAGAAAAAGCATTGGCATTAGAACATCAAAATATTGATTTGATAACTCCTCTTACTTTTGGTATCGCTTCGTTAGATGACGATGGAGTTTCGTTTCTTAATATTTTAAATAAAGCATACATTGCTATGTTGTATGCCTCTGATTTGGGAGTAAATAAAACTTCGTTATATCTTCCTTCGTACGAAAGTAGTCTTATTGGAAGACCCGTTTTTTCCGAGTTTTATTCAGGCAAGGGAACTTTAGCCTTTAATAAAATTAACTGCATTATAGAATTGTTAATTGCAAGTTCAGCTTATGTTTCGAAAAATGCAATGCTTAATTTATTTTTGCAAAAGCTTTTGTACTTTATAGATGCGGAGACGGCTAGCTTTTTATATGCTGAAACCTTTCAAGATAATTATGCTTCCAATTATAAAGTTGCTTTACAAAAAGATTGTAAAAAAATTATAACTGTTAAGTCTGACAAAAATCTTCCTGATGTAGAAGTAAACACGAGTTTACTTAAGCGGGCATCAGAAAACTCAAAAGCTTTTTTTACTGATGAAGTTAAACTCGAAAAAATTGGTGACTTGGATTTTCCAAATTGGCAATCGGTTTTAGTTTGCCCAATTACAAAAGGATATACAACAAAAGGTTTTTTTTATTTAACAACCAGTGCAAAAAAAGAACATTTTACAAATGATGATTTGGCTTTTGCTTTGCTAGTTGGTTTTTTATTAGGTAAAGAATTATAATGGAAAGTTTACGATATATTTATCAACTAATTTATATTGCGACAATCATTGTTAGCTTAGGAACCGGGTTTAGACGTTTATTTTACGAAAAAAGCGATTTTGCAATTCGGTTTTTACATATGATTGTGTTTAATGCTTTGTCAATGTGTTTTTATACATTTATGACTGCCTCTGCTAGCACATATAAAGCCTATCGTTTTGCAATGTTGGCAATCGTTAGTAGTATTTTAATGTTTCCATTTTTAGTCTCACTAACTTTGAGATTGGGAGTTGAATACAACAGAAAAAATATCGCAAACAAAAATTCAAAGCTAAATAACATATTGTATGTAGCAACAAGTGCATTGGCTTTTTTTCAAGCAATTATTCTTATCTTGCTTATTTCTACAAAGCCTTATTCACTTTTATGTATGAAACCAATAAGCTTTCACGGAAAACATTCTTATGTTATTTATTCGTGGACAAATAGTAGCGTGTATTCTTTCATTACAAATATTATGAATATGTTGCAATTAAATCTGATATTTTTTGGACTTTTATATTTGCAAAAACTTATAACAAAAAAAGTTGCTCAAATAAAATTGCGACGAAATATATTTATAGTTATAATGTGTAATGTTTTAATATTTTTGTTTGATAATATTTTGCCTACATTTAATATATGTTTAATACCGCCGATTGCTCCAATTGTATTTGTAATAATGTTGGTTCCTATACTGGATATTGTTTTAAGCCTTACTAACAATAAAATTTTGGGAGAGGCTTTTTCGCTAAAAATTTTAGACACTCTAGAAGATGCAATAGCTTTTATTGATAATGATTTTAAAATAATTTATACAAATATTTTTTTTAAAAAAATGTTCGAAGAAGAAAATGTTTTATATGAGCACATTAAAAATTTTCTACCACCTAATTTTGACTTGTCGAAATTTAAAAACGATTATTCAGAAGTTATAGAAATAAACACAAGCAAAAAACTTTATTTACAATTAAATTATGTTGTGCAGAATGATGCTTATGGGGATTTTCTAGGAGGTGTTTTAATATTTCAAAATATTACGAATCTTATGGTAAATATTTTATCATTGACACACGAAACGAAAAATATAAATAAAAGGATTTATGAAAAGAATAAACAAATTATTTTGCAAAATAGGAGACTCAAAAATCAAATAAAACAAAAAGTTTTTTTTCAAGATAAAAATTACCATCTTTTGAAAACAGATACTTTGACACAAACATTTAATCGTGATTATTTTTTAGTCGCTGTCGAAAACAAAATACAAAAAAAAGAAAAAGATTTTGCAGTTTTTAGTGTCGACACAAAAGGTTTTAATTATGTCAATGATTTAAAAGGACATTGGCTTGACGATACTATTTTAATAAAAGTTAGCGAGATTGTAAAAACCTTTTTGGACGGAAGTGACATTATAGCGCGTTCTGATAATGATAACTTTTTGATTTTACGAGATTCAATAAGCAATGCAAGTGAAGCAATGGTTTTTGTACGAGCTTTATCTGACCGTGTTTCTGAAATAAAAAATATCAACAATTTTGAAGTGTTTATTAAAATGTTGATAGGTGTTTGTATTTATGAAGTTGGAATGACAGCTGATGAAATTATAAACAATGCTGAGATTGCAAATCTTCAAGCGAGTTTTCAAAACGATACGCAATTTGTTGTGTTCACACCTGAGATTTCAAATCAAATTACAAACAATTTTAAACTGGTTAGAGAAATAAAAAAAGATTGTGAAACAAATAGGTTCATACCATGTTATCAACCACAAGTTTTAGTAAAACGGGATGGTACGAAAAAAATTATTGGCTATGAAGCACTTGTACGATGGCAACATGACGAACGAGGACTTCTTACGCCGTTTCATTTTATAGAAGTGGCAGAAAGATCAGGCACGATAGTACAAATAAGTTATTCTATTTTACGGCAGGCTTGTGAAACTGTAAAGTATTTTCTTAAGAATGGTTTTAACGACTTTTTGATTTCTGTGAATCTTTCTGCCAAGCAATTTAATAACGAAAACTTTTTAAAAACTGTTAAAAATATTTTTAATGAAACAAAAGTTGAAACTAAATATCTGGAGTTTGAAATTACTGAAACAAACTTGTTAGCATATAGTGAAGTTATTTTAGCAAAGTGTATTGAATTAAAAAAAATGGGCATTAAAATTTCGATAGATGATTTTGGTGTTGCCTTTGCGTCTTTTAGTTACATTAAAAGACTTCCCATAGACAAGATGAAAATAGATAAAAGCTTTGTTGATAAAATTGGGAAAGATGCAAGAACAGAAGAAATCTTGTGTATTATAATGGAGTTTGCAAAAGCCTGTGGTTTGCAAATTGTGGTTGAAGGTGTAGAAGAAAAAGAACAGTTAGATTTTTTATTACAACACGAGGACAATATTATAATACAAGGATATTATTTTTATAAACCACTTCTTCTTGAAACTTTAGTTAACAAAAAAATTTTCCCTCAAACCGAAGCCGGATTTTTGGAGGAGGATAAATGACATTAACACTTAACTCTGCTATATCTTTGATAATTGCTTGTGTCTTTGGTGTGTTTTCTTTTATACTTTTTACAACTCATGGAAATAATAAAAAAAGTATACTTGCAAATATTCATTCTGTAACTTCCTGTATTATGAGCTTTAATTATGTAATTTTAATTTTGGTAAGCAGTTATGAAATTAAACGAGTTGTTTTTTTTATGCATTATATACTTCTTGTGTTTTTAACTTATGTAATTTATAATTTTGTTTTAGCCTTGACTAACAAAGATAAAAGTCCTGTATACGAAGGTTTAGGTATTTGCTTGTCATTAATTTCATTGATAAGCTATATAAAATATCCCGTTGTAAATCTTATAGACCTAAACACAAAAATTCAGTGGCGTGTTTTAATTGTACAACTGCTTAGCTACCCAGCTACAATTATTTTTTTAACCACAATTTTCATTTTTTCAAGTATGAATATTGTAAATTTATTTATTCATTCAAAAAAAGCAGACGCTATCAAAAGAGACGTTAAGTCAAGCCGGTGTTTAGCACTGTCTCTTTTGATTGCCTTTTTTATAAATTTTGTTGCTGGGCTTATTGCATATTTTTTTGATCTTGTAACTGCATATACAGATTTTTCCATTTTAAGTATGTTTTTGTTTTCATTAACCTTAGTTTTTTGTCAATATCGCTTTTATGTTTTGCAAGTTTCACCCTTAGGCATTGTCCACAAAATGGTTGATAAAATTCCCAGTTGTATTTTTACTGTTGACCATAATTTAAATATTTCGTGGAGAAATAAATCCTTTGAAAAAAAAATTGGTAAAACATTTGGTATGTATAAAGAGTTCAATATTAAAGAATTTCTTTTTTCAGATATGGATGATGATTTTTTAAAAAACAAATCAAAAATCCAAACTAAGATATTTATAGAAAATAATGAAAGGGAGATTTTGTTTTCAAGTTTGCCTATTTTTTCTTCGAGTGGTGATTTTGTTGCAGGTATTTATTATGTTCAAGATATAACAACTCTTGAAAAGAGAAAAGAAAAGGTTTATCGTTTGAAAAAAAACTTGGAAAAAAGAACACTAAAAAAAACTCTTGCTATAAAAAGAATAAACACAAAACTCAAAAAACGAATGAACGAAAAAATTGAGCAAGAAGAACATAACTTTTTTATTTTAAATTTTGATAATGCAACTGGACTTTATAATCGAAAAATAATAACACAAAAAATAGACGCTTTGATTTATGAGCGAGACATCTTGTATCTTTTATATCTTGATATAGACGACTTAAAAATGTTTAACGATTCTCTTGGACACGATATTGTGGATAAGCTGATTGTAAAAGTTGCAAAGCGAATCGAAGAGCAGTATCATTATAAGAAAGCTGTTTCTCGTTTTAGTAGTGATGAGTTTTTAATTGTTTTAGACCATCGAGCTGATATCAATACTGCCAGCTTGGATTTACAAAACTTATTTCGCGAGCCCTTTATTGTTGACGATGAAGAAATTAAAATCACAGTGTCTATAGGAGTTAGTATTTTCCCAAACGACGGAACAGATGCTAATAGCTTAATTCGTTTTGCAGATATGGCTATGCACAAAGCAAAAGAAAATGGTAAGAATAGTATTTCTTTTTTTGATGCAACCATAAAAGAAAAACTTGAACTTTCATTTTTTATTTCAAAAAAAATTAAAACGCAACTCACCAACGGCACATTAAATGTTTTTGTTGAACCGATTTTTAAAATAGACAATGACGGAACTGAAAAAATTATAGCTTTTGAAACAGTTTTTCTTCCATATTGTGATAAAATGGATATTATAGGCGAAGAAGATTTTTTTAGTATTTTACGACAAGCGGGCTTACTAAAAAATCTTGATCGTTTTATAATGCGAACATCGATAAAAAAAGTTTCAGAAAGCAAAGCTTTTAGACTGAACTCTGACATAAAACTAATCTTAAGTTTTTCCGAACAGAGTTTTTATAGTTCTATATTTTTTGATTATATTTTGGAAACCTTAGATAAACACAATCTACGACCTGAAAGAATTGAAATAGAAATTAGTGAGGCTACATATATGATAAATCCTGAGCTTGCTATAAAAAATATAAATATGTGCAAACAGTTTGGGATAAACACAACTATACGAAACTTTGGAGTAGGATATTCTTCACTTGGTTCTTTAAATAAATTTAATTTTAGTAAAATAAAAATAAGCAAGCTTTTTGTTTCAGAAATTGGGTCAAGTATAAAAGATGAAGGTATTATTAAGTTTTTAGTTTTGCTTTCTCGCCGAATAGAAATTGGGGTTATAGCTGAAGGTGTCAGCACAAAAGAGCAACTTAATTTTTTAATGCAAAATGGTTGTAAGTATTTTCAAGGAAGTCTTTTTCAAAAACCTATGATAATTGATGAGTTTTTATCTCAGCTTGGTAAAAAATAAATTTTTAAAAAAGCCTTTTTTAGAAAAAAAGTACTTGCAAAAATATCCTTTTAGTATTATAATTTTAGTATGAAAACAGATATCGAAATAGCCCGAGAAACGAAGCTAAAAAAAATCGTTCAAGTAGCTGACGGATTAGGTATTAAAGAAGATGATTTAGTACCTTATGGACATCATATAGCAAAAGTTCCATACACGGTTATAGATCCAGAAAGGATAAAAAAGCACAAACTTATACTAGTAACTGCTATCACACCTACGAAAGCGGGTATTGGTAAAACAACTGTTTCTATTGGTTTGGCTTTAGGTATGCAAAAAATTGGGAAAAATGCTGTTGTTGCATTACGAGAACCTTCGCTGGGACCTTGTTTTGGAATGAAGGGTGGTGCCGCCGGTGGTGGGTATGCCCAAGTTTTACCGATGGAAGATATAAACCTTCATTTTACAGGTGACTTCCACGCTATTACAACTGCCCATAATATGATTAGTGCCTTAGTTGACAATTACAACTTCCGAAATAGAGGAACTTCCAAAGAACTAAAAAAAATTGTTTGGAAACGAGTTTTGGATGTAAATGATAGAGCTTTACGAAATGTTGTAACTGGTTTAGGAGCAGGTAATGGAATTGTAAACGAGTCAGGTTTTGATATTACGCCCGCTTCTGAGATTATGGCAATTTTTTGCTTAGCAACAGATATTGAAGACCTAAGACGAAGAATCGAAAAGATTATCGTAGGTTACGATTGTGAAAATAATGCTGTAACCGTTAAAGATATGGGTGTTGCAGGTTCTATTGTAGTTTTGCTTAAAAACGCACTCAATCCTAACCTCGTTCAAACAACCGAAAACACGCCTGCCTTTGTTCACGGAGGTCCTTTTGCAAACATCGCACACGGTTGTAACTCAATTATTGCTACAAAAACAGCCTTAACCTACGGCGAGTATGTAATCACAGAAGCAGGTTTTGCTGCTGACCTTGGTGCTGAAAAATTCTTTGACATAAAATGCCGAAAAGCAGGAGTTTCACCAGCTTTGACAATAATTGCGGCGACAACAGGTGGCTTAAAAATGCATGGCAATGTGCCTGAAAAAGAAATTTCTAAACCAAACGCTGAAGCTTTGAAAAAAGGTTTAGAAAATCTTGACAAGCACATCGAAAATATGAAAAAGTTTGGTCAAACGGTTATTGTAGCTCTGAACAAATATGGTTATGACACAGATGACGAGCTAGAAATTATCCGTAAACACTGTGAAGCGCAAAATGTGGGCTTTGCCGTAAACAGTGCTTTTGGTCAAGGTGCAGCGGGTGCAAAAGAACTTGCTAAATTGGTTGTCGAAAAAATCGACAAGACTCCTTCAAAACCACTGCAATATATTTACGATGACAACGATGACATCAAAACAAAAATTGAAAAAGTCTGCAAAGAAGTTTATGGTGCCGCAAGCGTAAGCTATGAGGCTTCAGCTGAAAAAACAATCAAACAACTAGAAGATACTGAGGCTACAAAATATCCCATTTGTATTGCAAAAACCCAATACTCCTTTTCTGCAGACCCAAAATTGATTGGTGTTCCAAAAGATTTCGAAATGCATGTTCGTGAAGTTGTTTTGAACAATGGTGCAGAAATGATAGTACCTATTATGGGCGAAATGATGCGAATGCCCGGCTTACCAAGAGAGCCACAAGCTATTCACATTGACTTTGTAAATGGGCACATTGAAGGTTTAAGTTAGTTTAACTATTCAAAAAAAAATCGCTTTTGTTTTAGCCCTAGCGAGGAGCGTAGCTCTGGTTTGCTTAAGCGGGAATTTTTTGGAGAAAAAATTCCCGCCCGACTTTGCCAGATTTGTGGAAAAAACTCATCGCTAGTTTAAGACTCCTTGTCCATCCAAAGCTAACATTAAAAAAATGTCCATATTTTTTTAAGGTGGTCGAGTTTTGTAACCTTGAATACTTTGCTTGTTGCAAAATATCCAATTGTTTTGTATTAGCTCGCCGTCCGTGGTGGGAGAGCGGTTTTCGCATAGCACGGACAAGTCTTATGAGGGTTAAATTTAAAAAACTTGAAGATGTTTTTTGCTTGCAATTTATGTTCCTATAAATTCGTCAAACGAGTGAACCTCAAGTTCACGAGTGAGGCGAATTTTCGTACGCTTAGCGTATCTTACGATAAGGGAGTTTGCACAAAGCAAAACTCCAAGTGCAAACTCAACCATTTAATGAGCCGACCATCTAGTCGGCGAAATTAAATGTTCATTTATTTTGATTGCTTTTCAATTTTTTCTACGGTACGACGTATTTTATTCCAAGTACTTGCCAAGCCCATTGCTCGTTTTACTTCTTTCAAAGTAGCGGTAGCTTCTTCACGCATTCGCATTGTGCCTTCGTAAATAATTTTTTCGACAAAGCCTTTTTTTGCAGCATATTCTGAACGGCGTTCGCGAATAGGGTTTAGAAATTCGTTAATTGCCTTTGCTAGTTTGTCTTTTACTTCCACATCTCCGACCTTGCCTTTTCGGTAACGCTCTTTTAAGTCGTCAACTTCGGCTTTGTTTGGATTAAAAACATCATGATAGATAAAAACAGGATTGCCCTCAACTTTACCGGGAATATCCGCGCTTGTTCGGTTCGGGTCGGTGTACATTCCTCGAACTTTTTTGATAACTGTTTTTTCATCGTCTGAAAGCAAAATACTATTGCCTGCACTTTTTGACATTTTGCCTGCTCCATCTGTCCCAACCAAAGAGGGTACATCACTGGTTAAAAGTTCAGGCATAGGAAAAACTTCGCCATACATAAAGTTAAAACGTTTTGCAATTTCACGAGTTACTTCAACATGACTTGCGTTGTCTTTTCCGACAGGCACTAAATTTGCCCTTGGTAACAAAATATCAGCCGCCTGCAAAACAGGATAGCCCAAAAGCCCGAAAGGCATTTCGTTTAAGTTAGCTGCCGTAGCCATATCTTTAATGGAAGGAACTCGCTGTAAACGAGGCACTGTTATTAAATCGCAAAAAAACAAATTAAGCTCGGTAACTTCTGGAACAGCTGACTGCAAATAAATTGCTGATTTTTCTCCATCAATTCCACAAGCTAAATAATCCAAAACCATATCTTTAACATTTGCTGACAATTCTGCAATATGTTTTTTTTCGGGTTTAGTTGTCAGCGTGTGTAAATCTGCAATTATAAAAAAGCATTCATATTCGTTTTGTAAGTTTACGCGATTTTGTATTGAGCCTACATAATGCCCCAAATGAAGTTTTCCTGTTGGGCGGTCGCCTGTTAAAATTCTTTTTTTCATAAATTAGTCCTTTTATGTTTTTTAAATAAAGTATCATTACGATATCTTAATTAAATCAGCGTAGAGTATAAAGCCTAATCAAAAAAAAATCAAGGAGGAAATATTTTTATTTGATTGTGTTAAAAGCCTGTTTTTTTAAACACAAAATTTTGTACACGAACGCATATTATTTTAGTTCCTATAAATTCGTCAAACGAGTGAACCTCAAGTTCACGAGTGAGGCGAATTTTCGTACGCTTAGCGTACTTTACGATAATGCGAGTTTGTACAAAGCAAAATTCCAAGTGCAAACTCGACCATTTAATGAGCCGACCATCTAGTCGGCGAAATTAAATGTTCCTATAAATTCATCAAACGAGTGAACCTCAAGTTCACGAGTGAGGCGAATTTTCGTACGCTTAGCGTACCTTATGATAATGCGAGTTTGCACAAAGCAAAACTCCAAGTGCAAACTCAACCATTTAATGAGCCGACCA
>JARGFC010000080.1:0-14624 GCA_038397925.1 Treponemataceae bacterium | reverse complement strand
ACAGGATTTTTGGATACGCTTTTTAGGCAATTATCAAAGCGACGCAGAAACAAAAGCGTTACAATCGCTATGCAAGAAAAACGAAGGAGTAAATATGGCAAATGAAGTACTACTTACAGTCACCGAAGAAGAAAGACAAATCGCCCGGGAACTTTCAGAATATAAATATCAATTGATGGTTCAAAGCGAACGAGCTGAAGCAAGAAAGGAAGGTTTAACAGAAGGCAAACTAGAAAAAGCTCGAGAAACAGCTAGAAAAATGAAATACAGGGGATTTAATACTTCAGATATTTCTGATTTAACTGGTCTTTCCAAAGCCGAAATTGAAAAGTTGTAGCCCTAAAAAGCTAGTTTTTAGAGGTTGTCATATATCCTCAAAAATATATTTTGTCTTGAAAAATTTTTGCAAAAAATGTAATATAGATACTTGTGAATGAAATGCAAACTGTAAATAATTCTGCGATTTTGAAAAAAGTAAAATCACCTGCTGACTTAAAAAAGCTTTCTTATTCAGAACTTAAAAAGCTTGCTGTAGAAATCCGTCAAATAATTTTAGAAACGACAGCTAAAACCGGCGGGCATCTTTCTAGCAATCTTGGAGTTGTGGAGCTAACGATAGCATTGCATCGAGTCTTCGAAACACCTTCGGACAGCATCGTCTGGGATGTTGGGCATCAATGTTATACTCACAAGCTTTTAACGGGACGAGCTGAAAACTTTTCGAGCATTCGGCAAAAGGGCGGAATTTCGGGTTTTCCGAAAATTATCGAAAGCGAACACGACAGCTTTGGTGCAGGGCATGCCTCCACTTCGATTTCTGCGGCACTTGGTTTACAGGTGGGAAATGAGCTGCAAGGGAAAAACTCCCATTCTATTGCTGTAATAGGGGACGGAGCTTTAACAGGTGGTTTAGCTTTTGAAGGTATTGAAAATACCTGTTCTTGTACAAAAAATTTAATTATAATTTTAAATGACAATGGCTTTTCAATAAGTAAAAATAGAGGTTATTTTTCAAAACACCTTTCTAAAATCACAATAGGCAAAAGCTACCAACGCTTCCGTCTTTTGTTTGATTCTACTATTGTAAAGGTGCCTATTTTAGGCAAAAAGTTTTTGAACTTTATAAGAAAGATAAAAAGAGCAATTAAAAGCATTTCCTTTTCAACAAACTTTTTTGTAGACTTCGGTTTTGAATATGTAGGACCAATTGACGGACACAATTTACAGGAGCTAGAGTCAGTTCTAAAAAAAGCAAAAAAACTAAGCACACCTGTAGTTGTACACGTAAAAACTAAAAAGGGTGCTGGCTACAAATACGCTGAAGCAGATCCCATAAGTTTCCATGGGGTTAAAAACTTTGATCTTGCGGATGGCAAGTTTGAGGCGTCAACTGGTAAAAGCTTTTCTAAGGCATTTTCCGAAACACTTATAAAGCTTGCGCAAAAAAACGAAAGGCTTGTTGCGATAAGTGCTGCAATGCTAGGCGGAACGGGGCTTGAAGCTTTTAGCAAGCACTTTCCAACTCGTTGTTTCGATGTGGGGATTGCTGAAGAACATGCTGTTACCTTTGCAGCAGGTTTGGCAAAAACAGGAATACGCCCCTGCGTTGCTATCTATTCGACTTTTTTACAACGAGCTTGCGACCAAATAATTCACGATGTAGCTTTACAAAAATTGCCTCTTGTTTTTGCGATTGACAGGGCTGGTGCAGTACCAAGTGACGGTGAAACCCATCAAGGAGCTTTTGATATAAGTCTTTTGCGTTCTGTGCCAAATATGACACTGCTTACCCCTGCAAGTGCAAATGAAATGACAAACTTTTTTACTTGGGCTTTGGAACAATCTTCACCTGTTGCTATTCGTTATCCAAAAGCAGCTTGTCCCGATGAAATTGAAGCTTTTTCAAAAGAGCTCGTTTTGGGACAGGGGGTTTTTTTACAAAAAGCTGAGGCAAAATTACTTTTGGTTTTATGCACAGGGAGTCTTTATCCTGAAGCAAAAAAAGCAAGCGAATTACTAAAAGCCAAAAACACTAAAGTCGACATTTATCACTTGCGTTTTATAAAACCCCTCGACAAATCTTATTTTTTGGAAATTGCTAAAAACTATAAAAAAATAATTTTTCTGGAAGAGGGGGCTAAACTGGGCGGAATAGCTATGGAGCTGGAATTGGAAATTGCTAAAAATTTACCGCAAATAAAAAGCAAGGTTTTAGCTTTTGAAGATGAGTTTTTAAAACAAGGCAGTCGCTCCGAAGTTTTAGAAATGGCAGGACTTTCCGCAAAAGACATCGCTCAAGCCTGTGAACTGTAATTTTTGAAAAACTAATCTTTAAAAAACTTTTAGATTATTAACATTTGTAAGACTTGTCCTTACTTGCTAAAATCGCTTATCCGCTCGTCTCGGATTACGAGCGGTCTTAAACTAGCGAGTGAGTTTCGACGCAAATCTGGCAACGAAAGGGTTAGGAATTTTTGTGTCAAAAATTCCTAACCTTAAGCGAACCAGAGCTACGCTCCTCGTTCAAGTGCCAACAGACAAGGTTTTGAATTTTCAAAACTATTTTTTTCTGCCCCCGACAAGGACGCCTGCACTAACGGCGTAAACATCGTCTATTGTCATTTGGAAACCAACATCTCGACTGTCTTCTTTTGCTCGTTTTTCTAGCATATCACGATTGAAAGTTTTGATGTCTTCGGTAAAAGGAATATTACCAGTCATCAAGTAACGGATGGCACCGTTGTCGTCTCGAGCGGGCATCGCCTTGCCTGCATTGTATTTTGAAGGTGCAAACGGAATATCAATAACACCTGCTTCAAAAGCTTTTACTGTTCCTTGGAATAAGTCGCCCGAGCCTAGTCTAAAAGTTTCATCCATAATACACTTTGTTTCAGCCTTGATTAACTCAATTTCGCGTTTTAGACTTTCAGAGTTTGGATAGCGTTGTCCGCGTAAAAGGTTGAGAACCATTTTTGTAGCTTTTATACCGCCTGCATTTGCTTCTTTTGTCGGAATACCAAAGGCTTCGTGTGGCGTTTTAACAATTACTTTTGTGGCACCTGAAAGAGCAGCAATTGAACTTCCCAGCGAAATTAAGCCGTAGGCTCGTGATTCGTCTGCGGGGAAACCACCCATCCACTGATGGAAAACTGTAGTGATGTAAGTGTCTTTATATCCGTATGTTTTCATATATTCTTTTGTTTGTTCGCGTAAAGCGATTACCGCAGCTACATCTTGTGTAAAGTTACCGCACATTCCGTAACCGACCGTTATACTTCGAACACCTTGTTCAGCGGCTAAAAGAGCTTCAATAATCCCGACAGCATTTGCTGTTGAAGGAGGAACAAGCGTACCTGTTAAAGGACCAAAGGGTTCACGGTTTATTTGAGCTCCGTTTTCTTCGTAAAAACCAACTAGCCTGTCACAATACTGCCAATAAGCCAAGCTGTTTTCGATGGAAACACCTTTTGCATAAGGAACATTATAGCTTATTCCGCCACCTTCGTTTGATGTAAAACCGCCCGCATGAATAATTTCAGCTAGAAGACGCGAGTCAGGAGTTCCGTGCCGAGCTTGAAGTGGAAGATTTACGCTTTCAACAACTTTTCGACAGTTAGCCACCCCCCAGTTTACAGCTGGAAAACCATTCATTAAAGAACGTCCTGCTTTTTGGGACTGCTCAATTCCGCGTTCGCCTTCTTCATAACGATTTTGCCGAGTGTAAGCGTCTATCGTACTTGGTAAAAAATCAGCTCCTCCCTCGTCTTGCAAAAACTTTAGCAAGTTTATATGCTCCTCTAAAAGGGGGACACCAGCTCGCGGTTGTGCAAGTGTTATGCCTGCTTTGTCTGCAGCTTCCATTTTTTGTGCAAAGTTAAGTTCTGGTGGGATTTTTTTTATGTAGTCGATAGCATCTTTTAAATCCACATCTTTACCTGTAGGCCAAGTTGCCAAAACTTCCTCGCGTTCAGCCATAAAATCAGCTTCTGAAATTTTTTTGTTTTTTCGCATTTTTTCTCCTATTTGCTTTTAATGAATATTCTTTTATAGTAATAATTATAACATATTTATTTTATTTCGTCTATATTATTAAAAAGAATATTTTTGTTAAGGATATAAAAAGAACGAAAAAGCTAATTAGTGAGTACGATTTTGCATTAAAAGTTTTTGTAGTTCTCTAAAAAAGTGCCAGTGAAGGCAAACACAAAAAGAACAAAATTAAAATTTGTTTTAATTTTTATAATATATTTTATCGATAAAACAGCTAATTATAATAATGTTTTGTAGAGCATTTAAAGACCAATGTAGTATCTAAGTCCAGTTTTAATCATAAATCCGTTTAGAGAAATTCCACCTATGTTTTTTATACCGTTGCCACCTAATTCAAAAAAATAAGCTCCACCTTTTTTTTCGGTAAAGAAAAACTCAAAGCCTAAAAAACCTTGTCCACCAACAGAAAGTGGTTTTGTTTCTTTTTCAAAAGGAAACGCGAGTATAACCCCTCCGCCACCATAAAGGCGAATGTTCGCTGTTTTCATAAAATTGCCAGCAGTGACAACAAAACTTGTTAACAAATAAGGTTTCCAACTGACAGCACGAAACCCCGCATCACAGTCAATTCGAAAAGCCACCACTTGATTTGCAAAATACGGTGTTGTAAATCCAAGCCCCAAATCAAAATCATTAGCGTTTTGTCCGATTTTAAAATCGAATCCTAAAGTATTTACACCTTCAAAAGCGTTTAACAAAAACGGCAAACACAAAAATAACAAAATTAAAATTTGTTTTTTAATTTTCATAATATATTCTCCCTGTAAAACAACTAGTCGACTTTATGTATTATAACATTTGTGCTATAAATTACAAGAAATATTTCTAAAACTACGCTTGCATAAATATCTCTTTAAGTTTAAATTATAATTAATGCTTAAAATTTTTTCAAGCTAAAACTTTTTACGCTGAAAATTATCTAGTATTTTTTGATTTATATTTGTAGACTTGAGTAATGGATAAATTTACGCAAATCCCCAATTATAATTTTTATATCTTCAGCTTACTCAATGTTATAGCCAACTCATCAAGTCCTATTTTATTGGTTTCGGTAACTTTTAAAATATTTTTCAAAGTGCTTTCAATTTGATTTGCTGCCGAAATAACTTCTTGAGTGTTGTTTGTTATATCTTCCGACAAATCAAGCAATTTACTCATTTCGGTAGATATTGCTGTATTACCAGAAAGCATTTCATTAGAGCCTCGTTTTACTTCGTGAGTGATATCAGTAATATTTTTAATGCCGGCTAAAACCTCAGTATTACCTTGTGTTTGCTCGCTCATCGCAAGGTTAATAAGCTACTCCTCTTGTTTGACAATTCCGGTCAGTTCAAACATTTCTGCAAATTGATTTTGGACATTTTGTGATGATTCTGCGACCATATCTATTTCGTTCTTTAAGCTTTTAAGCACATTTGTAATTTGATATGCTTCTCGACTAGAATCTTCTGCTAATTTTCGTATTTCCTCTGCAACAACTGCAAAGCCTTTTCCCGCGTCCCCTGCATGTGCCGCCTCAATAGCTGCGTTCATTGCTAATAAGTTTGTTTGACTTGCAATGTTTTGAATGACGCTACTAGTTTCCAAAAGCCCTTCGGACGCAACTAATATTTTCGAAGAAATTTCCGTAGATTCCGACGAAGTTTTCATTACAGAATTTGCTTTAAGTTCAAGAGCTGAAATGGCTTCGGAGTTTTTGTGTAAACTATTAGCTACTGATTGTAAATTGGCAACCATCTCCTCTATTGCAGAACTCGATTCAGATACAGTTGACGACTGTTCGTCAATACCTTTATTTAAAGACTTTATATTATTTAAAACTTGTTCTACAGAAGATTGAGTTTCAAGTACGCTGTCGCCTTGTTGTTCAATCATTTGGTAAACATTACTAATATTAGATAAAATTTGCCCAATTGCACTTGCCATCTGGGTCATTGACGCATAAAGGTCTTGAGCTGTTTTTTGGTTGTTTTCTATTATAGAATGAACACCTTTTATAAAACCAACATTGTTTTTAAGAAAAATATTTAAAGCATTCATCATATAGCCAGACTCGTCTCTACTATCTATTATAAATGGAGGTTGTGAATAATCGCCTACGGCTATTTTTTCTGCAAATTCTTTTACGCTAATAAGCCTTTTAGTTGTTGATCGCAAGGAAAAACCCACCAAGTCAATAAATGCAAAAACGCTACAAATTGCTGCAATAGGCAAGCTTGATTCTAACAGCATCTTTTTAATTCCTGTTCCTGCTTCGTGATGATAAGTCATAACCGCAAGCACCGAAAATAATAAACCTAACATAGCAAAAAAACCTGTTAGTCCTAGCTTTAGAGTAATCGAAAGTCCTTTTTGTTTTTCAGGTAGAGGAATAACAGAGTAAGTTAATTCAGCTTTTATGTTCATCAAAGCATAGAAAAACAATGAAAATATAAAACAAGAACCTACCGATAACAATGGTAAAGCAATACGTAATCCTAATGAAAAATATGCTTTACACTCAAGACCTATAAAAACTCCCCAAAATATACTACCTAAAACAGGAAGACCAAGTGAGAGACTTTGGAAAATAGCGATAGAGTTTTGTGCAGTTTCTAAATCTTCTGCAAAGGCTAGTATTTTTTTCATCAGTGTAAAATACTTTATAACCGGAATTATCGCCATAGTACAAAAAATAATAATTGTAGATTTAGAATAAAAAATATTCATTGGTAATTTTACATCACCAATAAACGCAAGGATCGGGAAAGCGATAAACCATACGATGTAAATCATAAAATCTAAAAAGAAAAGATTCAAACTGGACGCTTTCATACTTTGACGCGTAGATGCTCCTACTACATTAGTTTTTACTTCCATTTAATTACCTTCCTTAAATTTTAAATAAATCGCAACAATTTTATACTATATTATATAAAAAGTCAAGCTTATAATTGTAAATAGAATAGTTTTAAAAGCTATTGGCTTAAAAATACAAACAACCTATGTTAAATCAATACAACTAAAGAAAAGTACTTGAGTATATTTCGCCAAGTCAAAAAATAATAAAACATAAGTCTTTTTGCTTTGATTATTTATAGCATTGTGCCTTCCGAAAGAATGTCAAAATACTTTTGATACACATATTGCCTATAGCGTTGTTTATCTTCTACCAATTCCAAAATTTTAAGTTCCATCAAAGTCTCGAGTAGATTATTTACTGTCGGTTTGCTTAAACCTGTCAACTCCCTAATATCTTCTGTTTCAACAAATGGGTGTTTGAGCAAGTATTCATATACTGAAAGAAGGTTTGAAATATTTCCCTTTTGTACATTGCGGATTTTTTCCACATCATTATTTTTTAATTCTATGATTTTTTGAATAGATAAAATTGCATCCTCAGCTATTTCACAAATTCCTTCCAGAAAAAATTTAATCCACTCTTCAAACTCACCTTTTATACGAACATTATTTAGTAGTTCATAATATCGATTGCGATTTTTTTTGAAAAAATAACTCAAATATAAAACAGGATATTCAATCAAACCTTCCTTTTTCAAAAATAACACAATAATCAATCTTCCAATTCTTCCATTTCCATCTAAAAACGGGTGTATTGTTTCAAATTGATAATGAACTAAAGCAATTTTTACTAAATTAGGAATCTCACTAGTTTCATTTATGTATTTTTCTAAATTATTTAATGCAATATTCATCTCATCGGGACAAGGTGGTACAAAACTTGCTGTCTCTAAAGTGCAACCTGCATATCCAATCCAATTTTGAGTTGTTCTAAATTCTCCCGGCTGTTTTTCCTTACCTCTAACATTGGATAAAAGAATCGCATGCGTTTCTTTGATTAATCTCATACATAAAGGCAATTCGTTCAATCGCTTGAAGGCATAATTTGTTGCTTTTATATAATTAACAATTTCTTCCGTTTCTCTTATTTTTTCACTATTTCTATCTTTCTGTAAAACATCGATCAATGACGCTTGTGTGCCTTCTATTTGAGAACTTATAACCGCCTCTTTTTGCACATACATTGATACAAAAAGATCAACATCCGGTAAGGTAATTGCCATACCATCTAAGCGTCCCAAAAGTAAATAAGCTTTATTTACTAAACGATTTATTTTTTTGTTTATATTGACATGTATATTATTGAGACTATTAGGTACAAAGCAATCATAATTACTTTGCATATGCTTTAATTTACCAGCTTTATTTGTCTCTAATTTCATATTTTTACATTCTAAGTTAAATTTTTTTTACTTACAGGTATTGTAAACATTCTAAGTAAAAAAAACAAGCATTTATTTTACTTACAGCGAGTATATCCATTTTAAGTAAAATAATTTAGCTATTTAGTCATTGCAAATTTTTAATAACTTTCAAAAATTAACGAAACGCAAAAAGCGTCGATCTTTACTCTTCATTATATGACAACATAAATTTGCACTTTGGATAGTTTGAACAGCCGTAAAACTCCCCGTATTTGCCTTTTCGTAATTTCAGTTTTGCGTCGCATTTTGGACAAATCAAGATTTTTTGTTTTTTTTGTATATGTTACGTATGTTTTTTTAATTTACCAGCTTTAATAAAACGGATTTGATTCCATTTTTGTCGATGGTACAATAGGCTTATAATCTTTCAAATTTAACGCTTTATACGCTTCATCTCTGCCCTGACATGTTTGTAAATCGTTGGGATTTAATTTTATACTTTTATCAAAATCACTTATTGCTTCTTGGTATTTTCCCCATTTCAAATATGCTATTCCACGTAGTTTATAAATATTAGGATTCATTGGTTCCAGTTTTAATGCATTATCAAAATCTTTCATCGCTGTTTCATATTTTTGTAAGTAAGCAAATGCCATGCCTCTGTTTAAATAAACATAGACAGACGGTGCCATTTTTTCCACTTTTGTAAAAAATTCGACAGACTCTTCATATTTTCCAACATTAAAATAAACCATTCCGCAATAAAGGTGTGCAAATCTTGAATCAGGTTTTAATCGCAATGCCTGTACGAAATCTTTTAAGGCATCATCATATTTACCTAAAAAATTATACGCAGCACCACGCGCAATATAAACATCTTCGGATACTATATTATGTTTTATAGATCTGTTAAAGTCATCAATAGCTTCAATGTACTTCATCAGCATAGTATGAGCACTACCTCTGTTAAAATAATATCTATCTAGTGGTGCATATGTTGTTTCATTACCTATAGATATTGCTACCGTAAAGCGTTCTAGGGCTTTTTCATATTGTCCTAAATTCAAATATGCAAGTCCTTGATAATTATAAGCGTCAGAATAATCAGGATGCACTTCTATCACTTTTGAAAAAGACTGTATTACTGGTTCATTATTTCCAAGCTCAAGATTGCATACGCCATAAAATATATATAGTGCCACATCCAAAGGTTCTTTAAAATTAGGATTGGGAATTAACTTCATTGCTGTATTAAAATCTTTCATTGTAAAAATATGGGGAGAATTTGCACCAGCCGTCCATTCAATATGTCTAAGATTATAATTTTCACAATTCACTGATTTAACAAAGTTCAAAATAAGCGTTTGGAAAAATATTTCATCTGCACAATGTGTACACTTAAATTTCGATAGAAAATCTAGAATTTGCTTTTAATTATTTAAAAATTTGAGAGAGACAATTTTGAGTTAAATTCCACCACGATGAACCAATATAATATGTAACTGGCAGTCGTCGTTTTTTCCAAACTTTTACTCCTCGCTTCTAAAATTTATAAAGAGGATTTAAAACTTCACTATCTTTAAGCTTGCTAAGCGTTCTGTTGACTTCATAGGTGTGGCTGTTTGGAACCACGCATGCTATTCCTAACATTATTTTTTTCTATACTATTACAAAACTCAATGTATAGGGTAGCATATAAAGTCTCTCGTGTATTTAGACTGACCTTTACTCCAAACACCATTTTTTAGTTCCCACCAAATTGCACCAATCCTCAATACATGTAAAGTTTCATCATCCTCTGTAAAGCCACCTAAAAAATCTAGACTTATACCAGTTGAAAACTTAAAACGAACATCAAATTCTGATAACATTTGAATGTCGATTAATTTTGTATCAACCAATTTTATATCTTTTGTAACTTCTGCTATGTCTTCACCAAGTGTTTCAGATGTTATAAAAAATTGCTGGTCTTTATGTATTCTCCATGGTGATGCGTAAGTTCCCAACTCCCAAAAACCATAAAACTCTACACAACATTTTAAATGTTTTTGAACGGGGATATATTTTTCCCCAAAACCAACAAACATACTTTTGTCGCATCTTATATCTAATCTACAACATTCTTGCCCAATAAGTTCGGTTCGTAAATCATTTAATATTTCATCACTACTTATTCTTGCATCCATCTTGGTGGCTCCTTTCCATACTGTTTATAAATGAGCTTAACATCCCGTTTTAATTCTTCCATTGTTCTGTCTGGAGCGCCACGTTCCTTCAAATCATGAAACTCTCGGCGAGCCTCCTTTCCCAGATCTTTTTCTATTTGTTTTGCCATTTTTACGCTTTAGCAAAACATCATTTAAAACCTTATATTCATTTTCATCTAAATGCTGCAAAATTTTTGCAATATAACGCTCTCCTGCTCTACCTTTCCTAATTTCAAAAGGTACTTCTATTCTAGTTCTTGTGTCTTTTAGTTTTCTTGTTAGTTTTCTAAGTAAGAATAAAATAAAAACTACTAGAAAAATAAGCAAAATATTCATAATAATTTAAAATTAAAAAACTTCATCTTGAGAAGCTATAACAGCACTTATATTTGCAAATGTATATTCCAAAACGATAATACCTTCATCAAGATAACTTTTTATCGGAGAAGCTTGAACACAAACATACATCAGGTTATCTTTTAACGGCATTTTATTTGACTTTTCCCAAACAGCCGCTAAGATTCGACTTCCATCCTGAAATGCATATAACCACTCATCATCATCTCTATAAATAGAATTTGGATCTAGTTCATCAATTATTTTAGGTTTGCCGTACACTTTTGCAATTCTGTCCGTTACTTCGGTAAATGCATTTTGTATTTCTCTGCCATACCTATTTGACTTTATTTCACTGCTCATCGCCTTTATACAATACAGTCCATAATTTTCGTCGACATAAACAGCATAATAATCAAAAAGCGGATGAGTTTTTTCAGGCAAAATATAAAAAATATTATTCTTAAAATGTTTTGGTTCAGATCCACCACAAACATCGGCTATTTCATCAAGCGTCATACCCATCTTAAATCCAAACGGACCTGCAAATAATTGAGTTAAAACACACAAAATCAAAAAAACAATTGTTATACATTTTTTTATCATAATAAATTTTTCCTCCTAATCTTTGTTTATTGTAGATTCATTGTAGCTTCTATAAGCACATATAACATCAGTTTACTTTCTGGTAGTGATTTATTTTCAGCAATTTTTAAACACTCTGCATGCACAATTTCGTGAAAACTCGCGTTTGATGACAACGACCAAAACGCAGAGGTCTTTGTTGCTACATGGTACAATTCATCGTATGTGAAAGCAAGTAGTTCTACTAACCTTTGGAAATTATCAACCTGCTTATCTTGTTTTTGCTTTCTTATAATTTGAATATCGCAGTCGTCTACAGGTGAGACAAGTTTCCCATTTGTATATTCAATATTAAAAGCAGAAAGAATAGCCAAAAACTCTTCTTTTTCTTTTTTATTCGCAGGCTTATATGCTAATATTTTTTTCTTAAATAAATCTTCCCAAGCTAGCACCGAAGCAATCTTTTTTATAGGCAATGTATCTCCCGTTGCAAAAAATATACCCCATAATATATCAAGATGTTCTGCAGTTTTCACTTCTTGTTTTAGCGGGTCATTGCTTTTGCTAAACTCACTAATATCCAAAAATACAGCCTTCAAATCCTTGTTAGTTTCCAATTCGTTTATATCTTTCAAAGTTCGCTCATGCTTTTCCGTGTGATATAAGGCAAGCATAATCCCTATAAACATACGCTCATCTTCACTTGCACTTTTATATATTTCTTTTAATTCTGCAAACGCTACATCTGTTTTGAAAATATTAGAAAAGAAATAAGCCACCGGCATATACCAAGCCGCCTCGTGATTCAGCGACGAGGAAGAGTCAAAAAACGCAAGCAATAACTCACAAGCCCTATCGTAATCTTTATGCTTGTAAAAATACGAAATTTCATTATCAAGCCAATCAGCACTATGATTTGCATTCCGAGCCTTTGATTTTGGCGATGATTCACAAGCAGTAAAACTACCAACAAAAATAAATATACTTAAAATACTTATAATTCTAAAAGCTTTCATATCAAAAATCCCCTCTACGGAGAACATACGATTTAAACATCTTTTTGTCAAGGTGGGATTAATTTCTAATAAACAATCTGCAGTAAGCTTGATTGGTGCAGTGCTTTTGAATATAAATGAGAACTGGTTAGAATTTGGTAGAGTTTATATAAACGATAAAACCAGGTGTAAAGACAAAGATATACCAGAATAATTTACACAACTTTTTAGAATTTAACTAGCTAAAACAATACTTGTATAACTTTATGATTAGCATTCAAATTTTAATGTCATACTAGATTATTTTGTTTGTTTTTGTTAAAATTGCTTGAATTTTATAATTCAAAGAAGGCAAAAATGGTTCAATATGTTTTTTCTTTTTTTTCTAGCTTAAATAAAAATTCGCATCCGGGCGATATTGCACATGGAGTTGCACTAGGGCTTCTTTTGGCTATTATGCCCAAAAACAATTTACTTTGGCCCGCACTTTTTGTTTTTACTATTTTTATTCGAATTAACAAAGGGGCATTTTTTTTATCATTGATTTTTTTAGGATTTTTGGCGCATTTTGGACAAATCAGATTTTTATTTTTAAGTTTTGTTCAAATAAAGCATTTAAAGCACGGATTAGTATATGGATACTATAATATTTTGCAACTTCATAAACTTTTTCCTCCTAATCTTTGTTTATTTAGACTTTTTGGTGAATACAAACTTGAAGAAAAAAATGTAAAAATAAAGTTAGAGATTTACTAATGGTTATGAATATGTACGGGAAACGCATTCGTATGAGAATGGTTATGATTTTCATTATATTCGCTGTGCGTATGAAGATGAGTATGCATATGAATATGCTCATGAGTGTGTACAAAACCTAGATGGCTATGCTCATGTGTATGTTTATGCTCGTGAGCATGAGTATGCTGTAATTCTATGGTATCTTTTACCATAAAAAAAGTACTCAAAATGATTATCGCCAATGCTATGTAAAACTGAATACTAGGACGTTCACCCAAAAGAAGCATACTAAAAGCAACTCCGAGAAATGGTGCTATTGAATAGTATGCACTTGTTTTTGCTGCCCCTAGGTCTTTTTGTGCCATTATATATAGATTTATACTCAAACCAAATGATACAAACCCTAACAACAAAACCACTGCAATCCAATAAAAA
Source organism: Treponemataceae bacterium (assembly GCA_038397925.1). Taxonomy (GTDB): domain Bacteria; phylum Spirochaetota; class Spirochaetia; order Treponematales; family Treponemataceae; genus Treponema_B. Next base: position 1,073 of record JARGFC010000080.1, on the reverse strand, counting down.
GCGGGTAAAGCCTCACCCTTCAATAATGCAACTATCAAACTTCCTAACCCTGAAAAAGTTCCTTTGATAACAACAATTTCTGCAGAACTTTTGTGGCTAATCATCTTTGTACAATTATTTTCTAGTCCCTAGCAGACACAGGCTCCTAAAACAAACAACGATCCTTCATTGAATGTAAAAGCCTCTGTGCCTTCAAAACTTAATATAAAACTCGCAATCGTCACGAGAATAATAGCGAACCACAATCGTCTCGATATAGCCTCTTTGAAAATAACTAGGGCAATAATTGCAGTTACGACTATTTCAAAATTATTTAGTAGCGAGACATTTGCAGAGGTTGTTTTTGTAATTCCAATCATAAGCAAAATTGGTGCAATAATATCTAAAAGCACCATTGATATTGTGTAAGGTAACTCGTTTTTAGTTAATGTCTCCCGTTTCTGATGATCGCCAACTTTTAGCTTAATAAGACTATAGATTAGTAATCCCAAACCTGCACCCAAATACAAAAACGCTGACATCATAACAGGCTCAAGATAGCGTAAGATTATTTTTGAAAGTGGCACACTAATTGCATATAACGCTGCGGCAAGTATCGCATATATTGTTGCAACATTATTTTGTTTCATTTCAACTTTCCCTCAAGTTTTTCATTTTTATAATATTTATTATATACAATGTAAGCTTAAATTTCTAGTAGGTTAATCTCAGCAATTATATTGATTGCCTCTATTATCTTAAACTGTAAACCATCAAGATTTACAATTACTCTTTAAATTGTCATACCATCTAAGCGTCCCAAAAGTAAATAAGCTTTATTTACTAAACGATTTATTTTTTTGTCTATATTGACATTTATATTAGGGTAACAAAAAACATCCGTGTTTTTTGTTACTTCCCGAAATTAGCTCTCTTGCAACGCAATACTTCTTCACACTAATACTCTAACTCAAAAACTACATTTAGTTTTGCTTTTATTTGTATTTGTCCAAAGTTATCGCTAGCAGTATCTGCTGAGTATTCCTCTTTCATATTCATCGCTCGTATCTGTCCATATGAAACAAAGTCATCTT
>JARGFC010000079.1:0-6285 GCA_038397925.1 Treponemataceae bacterium | reverse complement strand
TGAATAAACGCTTATTAAAAAACCTAGAATATATAAATAAAAACTTATCGAGTGGGGGAGGGGGGTAGAATGAACACAGCTTTGCCACAAGCGTGTTTTTCAGTACGCATAGCTAAAGGAAAAAGCTTTTTAGTTGTAATTCGTTCATTTTCGATAAAATACATAACTACAATATAACAAAACCCATAAAAAAAGTCAAGTGGTTTTTGAACTTTTTTTTGAATTTATACAAAAAAAAACTTTTTTCACAATATTACATATAGGGTATAAAAATGAACAATAAAGAAAATGAATTTTGGAAGAAAAAGCCATTTGATGACTTAACTTTTATCTTCCAAAAAGCTCTTTTATTTCTTTTTCATATAGTTGTGAAATTTTATTTCTGCGAACTTCCATTTTTATTGAAAGTTCTTTGCCCACTTCAAATTTTTTATGCAAAAGTTTAAACTGAGCTATCGTTTCAAAAATCTTAAAACCCGTTTTTACTGAAACTAAACTTCGTATTTCCGTAGCATACAGGTTCTGCACTTCTGGTAACAAAAGAGCTTCCTCCAAGTTCGTATAGCTTATCTTGTTTTCTTTTAGCCATTGAGTTAACGAAACTTCGTCAACTACTAAAAGAGCTCCCAAACTTCGTTCGTCTTGACCGACTACAACTGCCGTACTAATAAACATTGATTCTTGAAGTCTTAATTCAATTGGAACGGGTTCTATATTTTCGCCACCGCGTAAAACAATTGTGTCCTTAACTCGTCCTCGTAAAACCAAATCGCCGTCTATTGTCATTAAACCGAGATCACCCGTTTTGAACCATCCGTCCTCAGTTATGGCAGATTTAGTCAGTTGTTCGTTTTTATAATAGCCTGCCATAACCGTTTTGCCTTTTATCCAAATTTCGCCTTCTTCTCCAGCGGGCAACTCATTGCCATCTTCATCAGCTATTTTAGCTTTTAAACAACCAAGCGGTTTTCCCACAGTTCCAAAAATTGGCTTATTCATATCTCTACAGGCGATAATGGGAGCTGTTTCAGTTAAGCCATAACCTTCTACCAGCAATATTTTAGCAGCTGCAAAAAACATATCGATATTGCGTGGTAGGGCAGCCCCACCTGAAACACCACCGCCATACTTGAAGTTCGTTCCAAGCTTTGAACGAATTTTTTTGAAAACTAACAAGTCTGCTAAAGTATAAAGCGGAAATAAAAACACAGTCGGCAAAAAGGCTAAAATAGGCTGAGTAATTCTTTCTCTTTTTTTGAGCTTAAACCACTGCCCCTTAAGCTTGAGTTCTTGTTCTTTCCAAAATGTTCCGACTGCAACGGCAAACTGAAAAATTTTATACTTTACGCCACCTTCTTTTTTCATCATCTTAAAGATGGCATCGTAAACCGCTTCCCAAACTCTTGGGACCGAGGGGAAAAGATAAGGGTTAACTTTTTGAATGTCCGGCATTAAAACACTTGCAATTGGTGAAGAATAACACAGGCTACCTGCATTAGACAGAACAAAAAACTCAACCTCCCTCTCAAAACTGTGCCAAACGGGCAGAGCCGAAATTGCCGTCATGCCGGGTTTCAGCAAAATAATTTTTTTAAGTTCGGGAAATTGGGCTACAAAGTTCCTTTGTTTTAGCATAACTCCCTTTGGAAGCCCTGTAGTTCCAGAAGTAAAAATAATAGTTGATAGGTCTTCTTCTTCACCTTTTAACAATTCTTCTTCGGGAGCATTTTTTTCAAAATCTTTTTTCCCAAGCTCCAGCAAATCACCATAGTATAAAAATTCTAAACCCTCTACCTCAGGTAAACTCTTTAGCATATTTACGATAATGATTTTTTCTAAAAGCGGGCATTTCGCTTTTACTTCCAAGATTTTTTTTAAAGCGTTTTCCGTTTCCGCAATTACGATTTTACAGCCAGCCAACGAAAGAATGTACTCAAGGTCGCCGACGGTCGAGTCCGTACCTCTCGGAACGTCGACAAGTCTTGCGGACAAAGCCCCGATAGTACAGACAAGCCATTCGGGACGATTGTCCATAATAATGCCGATTTTGTCGCCGGGGTTACAGCCGATACTCATCAGCCCCGAAGCGAAATTTAAAGTCCGAGTGTAAAGTTCTTCATAAGTAATGGGTACAAAATTTTTGTTTTCATCTTTGTAATACTGTGCTACATATTTAGGATACTTTTGCACAGTGTTTCGCAACACCTGAGGTATTGTTTCTAATTTCATAAATTTTCTCCTTCTCAAAAAACTATTAAAAGTATATAAAAATAAAAAATAAAGTCAAGCCGTTGATTTATTAACAAATTTAAGCGGGAGCTTTTTTGCGAAAACTCAATCCTTCCGCTTTTGGATGTGAGCGGAAGGTCTTAAACTCACGATGAGCATTTTTTGCAAATTGGCACACCTCATCCTTAAACTAACCTTGAGTTTTTTACGCTTAATTAAAGCTTTATACAAGTTTACGCTTGAGCATTTTTGTCTCTCGTTTTTGCTACAGCGAGGAGCGTAGCTCTGGCTTTCTTTAAGTAGGCGTACAAATGGACAGTTTTAATATATTCATTTTTATGCTTTACTCATTTGTACGCCCGAAATTACGGTTTTCTTAGTCGGGTATTTGACAATACTATTTTCAATTTATAAACTACCTAATAAGTTTGTCTTTTCCATTGAAAAAAAATAAAATATTTATATAATCGTAATTGGAATTAATCAGGAGTTAAAATGTTTCTTTATTTGAATTATCCGTCTTTTATAAAACCCGAAATTATTTCTGGCTTTCCCTTTTTACGCTGGTACGCCTTAATGTATATAGTCGCTTTTGGAATTGCTTATTGGCTATTTACAAAACAAGTTAAACGAGGCGAACTAAAATTTAGCTCAGGCGATACTTTTACCGAAGATGACATTTCAAGTTTTTTTGTTTATGGAATAGCAGGCTTGCTTTTAGGCGCGAGAATTACATCTTGTTTAATTTATGATAACGACAGTTTTTTTTACGTAACTCATCCTTGGTTAATTTTTTGGCCCTTTGATGAAAGTATGAACTTTGTAGGGCTGGCTGGTATGTCGTATCACGGAGGTTTTGTAGGCGGGCTTTTAGGAATGCTCATTTATTGTATTAGAAAAAAACGAGAAATTCTCCCCTTGCTGGATACGATGGCGACATCAATTCCTCTCGGCTACACCTTTGGACGCTTAGGCAATTTTTTTAATGGAGAGCTTTATGGACGCATTACCACAAGCCCCATCGGTATGGTTTTTCCGCAAACATCGGTTTCCGATCGCTTTTCCGTTGCAGAAGCTTGGGTTGTGGATTTTGCACAAAAATGTAATATTGATATTCCTGCGGGTGCTCAACTTGTAAATCTGCCTCGCCATCCAAGCCAGCTTTACGAAGCCTTCTTTGAGGGCATTGTTTTGTGGTTAATTATTTGGTCAATTCGCAAGCGAAAACCTTTTAACGGTTTTTTGGCAGTGGTTTACACTTTTGGCTATGGCTTTTTTAGATTTATTATCGAATATTTTCGCCAACCAGACGCGAATCTTGGCTTTAGATTTGCAAGCGATGGCGGTGAAATTTTCCGATTTACTTCGCTATTAAATATTTCAACAGGACAAATTTTATGTCTTTTAATGATGGGTGGGAGCCTTGTCTTTTATTTTATTTTTAAGGCAGTGGATAAAAAAGCAAGGCTTAAACAAAACAATCTATCGTAAAGTACTTTGAACATTTGGAAAAGTATGCTAGACTTTAATTATGGCAAAAGATTTTGGAGATATTTTAACCCAATGGGAAGCCAAAACAGCAAAACCCTTTGGAAAAAAACGAATTGCAAAATTAAAAACAGTAAAGTCAAAAGAAAATCAAGCGATCAAACCAAAAGCCAAAACCTCGAGTATAAAGCAAAAACAGGAAGCTTGGCTTCAAAAGTATGGTGTGATTGACAAAGATGCGGAAGCAAAATATTCACAAAAGCAAAAAAATTTTGTACGTCCTGAAAAGATTAAAATAGACGATAAAATTGACTTACATGGAATGACTGAAAAAGAGGCAGAATCTGCTTTGCATTCTTTTTTTATGCAAGCCTTATCAAAGGGTTTTAAAAAAGTTTTAATCATTCACGGAAAAGGCAATCATTCCAAAGATGAACCTGTTTTAAAAAAGCTTGTTCAGCGATTTATCGAAAAAAATCCAAATGCAGGAAGGTCTGGTAGAGCCAAAGCTGAAAATGGCGGGAGTGGTGCAACTTGGGTTATCTTAAAATAGCACCCGATAGGGGGCTGAAAATACGAATAGTCTTATTCTTTAATTTACAAAAAATTTGAAAAGAAGTCTCTATTAACCTTCCAATTTCCGTTTTCAAAGTAAAAATTTTTAACGGAAGCTTTAATACTTCCCGACTGATTGTCCGAAACCATAACATAGCCCATTACCATATTGATGTCTGTAACAGTAAAACTTCTGCCGTTAACAGAAAAGCAAAACCCAACAGGTGGAAATTTTGAGCGTTCTTTTGCATACCATTCATGTTCAAAAGCAAGACAACAAAGTAATCGTCCGCATGGTCCAGAAACTTTTTGTGTTAAAATAGAAAGTCCCTGATATTTTGCCATTTTTATGGAAACTGATGGGATTTTGTCTCCCATACATCGACAGCAAAACGCCCGACCACACAAACCTAAGCCCCCCACAATCCTAGATTCATCACGAACAGCAATTTGCCGTAACTCAACTCGAAGTTTAAAAACCGCAACTAAATCTTTTACAAGTTTTCTAAAATCAACACGCTTGTCGGCAGTAAAGAAAAAAACAACCTTAGGTTCGGCAGATAAAAAATGCGAAGTTACAGGCTGCATTTTCAAGGCATTGTTTAAAACTTTTTCTTTAAAAATTTTATTTGCTTCTTTAGTTCGTTTTGCGTTTGCGTAAAATCGTTTTTTTTCATTTTCCGTTGCAGCTCGCTTTATACAAATTAAATTTTGGGTCTTGAGGTTTTTTCTACCATTTTCAAGTTTACCAGCTACTTTTACAACATCCATACCATAACGGGTTTTAGCTATGACGAAGTCGCCACGCTTAAAATCAGCTTCCTCGTTGTCGCAGATTCCATAACAGAACTCTCGGCAATAATCCATAACTATAGAGTAAATTTTTTGGAGAGCTTTGTCGACTTTGTCAGAAAGAACAGATTTACCTTTTGAATCATCGGTGGCAAACTTATGATGTTCACAAGTTTCCTCATTTTCCACAGAATAATTAAAATCAAAATTTTTTTTATTGTTATCAAAAAACTCGTCAGAATTATTTGATATTTCTTTGTCATACATAATAACAATTCCAAGTAGTATAACATTAAAAAATAAAATAGTCAAGTGATAAAAGTGTTTAAAAGATTTTTTATTGTTTTTTTTTGAATATTATCTTGACTTTTTTTTCGTTTTTTTGTAGTATTGAACAAATAAGGGGTTTTAAAATCCTATTTCTATTTTTAAGATGCCAAGATAGCTCAGTTGGCAGAGCGACACCCTCGTAAGGTGTAGGTCAAGGGTTCAATTCCCTTTCTTGGCTTTTTCTTTTTACGGCTCTTTATAAGTCCCAAACTATGCTAAGTTATCTTGCGTTTTGCTCCTCAATTGCGAGTTTCATTGCTGTTCTGCGGTTTGCTTAGGAGACAAGAATTTTTTCAACTTTCTGCTTACAAGCATTCAGTCCAATATTGGTTTTAGGATATTCTACAATTCATAAATTTCTGACTCGGAAAGACCTGTGCCTTTTGCAATTTGCGAAATTGGCAATCCCATTTTCTTAAATGCTTTTGCCGTTTCCAACTTGTTTTTATAAACGCCTTTTTCAATACCTCGCTCTATACCTTCTGTTAAACCTTGATTTAATCCTTTTTGTATACCACTCGCTTCATCTTTTTCATATCCCTCAGATATACCTTCTGTGTGTCCCTGTGTATGCCCCTCTGCATATCCTTCAGCGTGTCCTTTGGAGTATCCTTTTTCTCTGGCTATTTCACTTTCAAATTTGAGCATTCTTTGATAGTTGTTTTCAGAAATTTCGCGTGCAATTCGTCTTTCTTCTTCGGTAACTGTAAGCAGTACTTCGTTCGCCATATTTACCCCTTTGTTCTTTTCGCAAAGTGATTTTATCATTTCTGTTTTTGTATCGTTTTTGTAGTTTGCTAAAAAGCGTATCCAATAATCTTTTGTGGTATAATTATCAATATCCTTGTCTAAAGTACAACCGACTACAATTTATAGATTTCTGACTTAGAA
>JARGFC010000078.1:0-12844 GCA_038397925.1 Treponemataceae bacterium | reverse complement strand
GGGGGAGTTCTTAAAAGACAGAAACTATCCGCTTGTGTATAAACTTGTGAAAGAAGGAGAACGTGTAAAAGCAGTTGATATGACCGAGCTGCTCGAAAAAGATAGAACACTATGGAAAGCTCATTTTGTTGTCGGTGAAGGACCTGTAAAGGGCTCTCCTGACAGAAGTAGAAAACCAGCACGCGATTAATTAAAATGAGGACATCAATGAAGTTCCTTGAGCGAAAAAACATTGTTTTTACTCTGAAAAAATTAGAGGAATTAATATGCAGAATAAAATAAAAAAATGTATCAAGATGCTTGGTGTGTTTTTTCTGGTTGGAACTATTATTACAAGTTGTGCATCAGTACGCTATGTAACTCCGCAAGTGGCAAAAACTGAGCTTGCTTTACGCAATTTCTCGTCGACTAACACCCAAGTTGTTGTAACCGATTATAGAGTTGGTTCCCACGCAGATGAGGTATGTAGCACTATACAAAAACAATTAACTCAAGCTTTATCACAAGATGATGTTGCTTTATCTGATGTTGCATATAGTAGATCCATATTGTGCGAAAAGTTATAGAAAAAAATAAAGTTTTATTAGGGAGGAAATATGATCCTTGTTGAAAACCTTAAAAAAAAATATGAAATCCGAAGAGGTTTTTTTAAGCATAACACAAAAACAATCAATGCTCTTACTGGCGTGAGTTTTTCTATTGAAGCTGGTGAAACCGTTGGCTTAATTGGGCTAAATGGTGCAGGTAAGAGTACTTTGCTCAAAATACTTTCAGGCATATTAAAATCTACTTCTGGTCTTGTTACTATTGATAACTATATTCCTCATGAAAGAAAGAATAGCTTTCTAGCGAATATAGGCGTTGTAATGGGGCAACGGTCTATTTTATTTTATGACATTCCAGTGAAAGATTCGCTTATGTTTTACAAAGAAGTGTATGGACTTAGCGATGCATTGTATAAAGAAAGAATTTTATTGTATAATGAGATATTAAATCTAAATGAAATTTACGACACTCCAGTTCGAAAACTTTCATTCGGGCAGAGAATGAAGGCAGAATTATGTGCATCATTATTACACAATCCTAAACTAATCTTTTTAGATGAACCAACCATAGGGTTGGATATTCTTGTTAGGGATGAAATAATAAAATTCTTAAGACTGCTTAATAAAGAATTTAACACGACAATCATACTTACTACGCACAATATAGACGAAATTGAAAAATTTTGCAATCGTGCAATTTTAATCAATAGTGGAGCTATAGTTTTTGATGGTAATATTGAGGTATTAACACAAGCGAGTTTTAAAAAGAACATTAAATTTATAAATTATGGAATAGAGATTAGTGAATTTGAAAAATTTGGCAAGACTGAAACCTTACAAGATGGCTATTTGCAAATTAGAGTTGAAAACAATAAGGTGGCTTCTTGTGTTGATTTTTTAACGAAAAATAATCTTTCTAATGACATCAGTATTACCAATGATAGCTTAGAAATGTGGTTGAAAAATTATTATAAGGACAACGCGAATGAATTATCATAAATTATTTAAGATTGCAATTTCGACTTCAATAAAGCAAACGACTATTTATCCTTTTCACACATTAACTACCTTTATAAATGTATTTTTAAACATTTTTGTAAATATATTTTTTTGGATAGTTATTACTAGCTGTTTTGGAGAAATTGGATTTTATAGCATAGAAGAAATACTAGTACTTAATATGTTTGCGCTACTAGCAGATTGTTTTGGTGGCTTTTTTTTTGGTTTTAGGGATATGCCATATGAAATTAGTTATGGCAATTATGATAAGTACTTGCTTATGCCCCAACGAGATACCTTGATTTTACTGCTGGAAAAGGTTCCTGTTATATATATGTTACAACAATTTGTCGTAGCTTCTGTCGGTCTTATAGTATTACGATTTTATTATAAACTGACATTTAACTTTATCAATTTGATTATGTCATTATTTTCTCTTCTCGTAGGAGCTATTATAATAAATTTACTCTATGGAATTTTAACGTTTTTTACATTCGTTATAGAAAGGCTTGATGGACTGAGAGAGCTTATTTTTAGTTTGCAATTAACAAAAAATTATCCTTTAAAAATATTCCCTAAATTTATACAGATAATTTTGACCTATGTTATTCCTGTATCATTTGTGTCGTACTATCCAACTATGATTTTTTTTAATAAAATTGAGCATTTCGACATTATTTATTTTGAAATGGCAATGCTTGTTGTTGTTTGTGTTTTCTATGAAATCACTCATAAATTAGTATTAGATAAATATAACTCAAATGGTGGTTAAAATGAAAAAATATTTAATTTTTTTATCTGTTGAACTAAAAAAATCAAAAGAATATTTAATCAATACTTTAGTGATGATTTCTATGTTGCCCATTCAAATTGCAATATATCTTTTTTTAGTATACTGGCTTAGTAAACAGCAAATGCTAAAGGATATTCAATTTTCATTTTTTATGCTATATTACATTGGGGTGCTCATTCTTAAATCACTTGTCATGCCAGCAGGAACTGTATGTTATTACATTTTTAATGATATTCGAACCGGGAAATTAGATAGATTGTTGCTGTTACCTGTCTCTTATATTCGAGTAAAATACATTGAACGGTTATCGTATTTTTTAATTGCCACACCAATTGGTTTTGCTATAATTTTTATTGCAGGTGCTTTTTTGCCTGGTGATGATTGTTTTTCCATTTTGAATATTGTGGTATTTTTTATTTCTTCATTTTTAGGATTTTCTTTGCTCTTTTTACTATTTGCAATTGTTGGAATATTATCTTTTTGGTTTGAAAATATTTTGAGTTTAAGAGACATCCTTTGGATAGTTCTACAGTTTTTTACAGGAGAAACAATTCCATTATTTTTACTCATAGATAAATTTCCAATTTTCCAATATTTACCAACTTCATACATTTATTATTACCCGATTATATTGTTTCAAGGCAAAAGTCAAAATATAACTAAAGTGCTAGTAATTCAGTTAGTTTGGGTTACAATTTTTATTATCCTGAGCAGATTATTATTTAGAATAGGTATAAATAAGTACGAATCACAAGGTGGATAGCAAAGATGTTGTAAAAACTTATATTTGGAAGCATAGAAGTTCAAGTATAATCGTCTAACACCCGCTTCAACCTGACACCGCTAACGCGTTGCAGGTTAAGCGCGATGTTAGAAGGCTACTTATTCAGTGTAAGACAACGAAAGAGTACCTCTTGCAATTTATAATTTATTGAACAAATAAGCAAAAACGTCTTGACAAAAAAAGCTAATTTTTGATACAATTAGGTTGTGTAGAAGGTAATACACATAAAGAAAAGTACACTAACATTGATGGTACTGGTGGGCTTTTGCTATGTCCGCTTTTGGAGTGGAAACAAATAGCAAGAAAAATTTATTTGCTGGTTTTGCTGGTTTTGATGGTATTGAATTAAGTTTTGAAGAAGCAAAACTTGTTACAGGTGGAGAAACTTATCTTGGGGTACAAAAGTAATGGGAACAAAGTATCTTCATTCTTTGATTGTTGTTACAGATAAACCTATAGAAGATCCAACATTTCAGGTAGAGGCTGTTTTTGAATCTGGGCCTGAACATGGCTTTATAGAAAGTAGTTCTAGCTCTTTAGGTTATGGAAACAATGTTCAGAAACACTATAATTCTCCAGAGGAGATAAAAGCTAATCCGAAAAAGTATAACTTTCAGCAAGTTATTCCACCAGAGGGAATGGATATATCTGATTATGATGAATTAGTTAAGTCTACAGGAGAAGCTTTTTTTCAAGAGGAACCCAAAAAATATGTTATAAAGGAAAATAGCTGTAACACATCGGCTGCAATAATTATTCATAGAACTAATGGGTATGTAGAACCATCAGGAACAAGACCTGGATGGAAATATTAAAAATGTAATATTATAGCTAAAAGAATTGAGTTTCTTTTAGCTATAATTGAATAATAGTGAGTTTTATATGTGTAAAAAGTATTTTGTTATACTATTTTCAATGTTTCTTATTGTTTTAGTGGTAAGTGCTTGTGTTTTTTTTGATAAAAGTAGAAATAAAGATTGGTTATTTGCAAAAAAACATGCTATAAAATCGGAATATTCAAGAAATCAACATGAATACCTACAAGTATATTGTGAAGATGAATTTAACTTTAAGAATGAAGGTGTTCTTAAAGGTTCGTTTACATTACCTCATAATACAGATTATAATCTTTTAAGATTTCAAATTTTAATCCCAACAATATTTATGCGTACGCCTAATGGAGAAAGAAATCTTTGGCATGGTATGGTTAAAATTCCTGCAAAACTAAAATTTACTTGGTTTGGAAAAGATGGTCATATAAAAGTCGCAGAAACTAAAACCTACTATAAAAGTGAGTCTAGTTCAGGTGTTATAGCTATAGAATATGTAGCCTTACCGAGAAATAAAAAAATTGATTACAGTTTAGAATTTGAAAAAGGCGAATATTTACCTAATTTAGGTTCGCCTGCTTTATATTATTACCATGATGCTACAGAAACAAGCGATTTTTTTAAAGAAGATAAAACTGAATTGTTAAAGACACATCTTGAATTTTGGAAAGCGAAATTTATGGTTCTTGAACATAGTAGAAAAGGGTATATTGATTTTGAACGAAAACCTGCTGATGAGTGATTAAAACAATGGATTTTTTTAATTTAAAGCATAAAAAATTATTTGAAAAACCATTTTTTTTCTTTTTACTTTTGCTTGGTTGTGGTCTGCATGCGATTGATATTCCTAATACGGAAGGTATTAAATCTTTAGAAAGCTTAAAGTTTATGGGCGTGCATGAGCAGGGAGCGGACAGATCATGTGGGCTTTCTGTTGTTTCGTCGATTCTCAATTTATATCTTGGTCATGACACAGATGAGAATACCCTTATTAGACAATTTCATGCCTTATTACAAGAAAGCGAAGAATTGAACTTGTTGCAAATGATGAACATTTTTTCGACATACGGTTATGTATCGAAAACCTACCGAACTGATGTTGCAAATCTAATAAAAGCTGTTGAACTTTACGCACCTGTGATTGTGCATTATGAAAAACCTGTACATTTGATAATGGAAAAGAATTTGCAGAGCATGAAAAAATTGCAAAAGAAACCAAAATGGACATCTATTTTGCTCACCCCTATCATTTATGGGAAAGAGGACTTAATAAACACACGAATGGCTTACTGCGACAATTTTTTCCAAAGGGAACATATTTTGAAAATATTACACAAGAGGGGCTTGACAAAGTTACCGAATTAATTAATAATAGACCTAGGAAATCACTGAATTTCAGAACGCCTGCAGAAGTCTTTTGGGGTAGCTGAGTTGCACTTCAAACTTGAATGGGCGAAAGCAAAAAGCACTTGACGAAGACTTTGTAAGACACCAAATTTTTAATAAGATTTTACCCAAAGTATTGGCTGAAAATAAGTCTTAATAAATTTACGCTCCAATGTAAAAATATAATGCCAAGGTTTTAACAGAACATATTAGAGTAAAACTAGATTCTAGTCCTTATTTATTGGTTGCAATGTCTCAAATATAGCAACCTTTTGGTGGGTCACTTTCGAATGTGAACAAAACCAACGCTACCCACACCTTGTTCCCAGCAAAACCTGTGTGCACATTTATGAGATAACTACAGAGATTGTCTTATAGCGTTGAGAATGTATTATATTTTTTACATATGTGATAAGGATTATGGACAAGTTTTTATTGAAAAGGCATGATTATAAGATGACCGACTCTTAAAGAGAAATGCACTATACTAGCTTCTATCTAACCCAGCATAATGGTATACATCTAAAACAGCCATTGATATTGAAATAGTATCCAAAAAATTTTATCAGAGAATCATGTTTTTTAAAAAATAAAATGGGTTTTTTCGAGTCGTTGCTATCTCTGCTTTTGTTGTTTTTAATGTGTCTATTATATTTAAACCCGTAATGATTTTGTTATAAGGTTCAGGTGTTACAAAATATGATAGTGCGGACACAGTTAATGGAATAATATTATCGAGCACTATATATTTTATTGAGTCAAGTAAAGTTTTTGCCTTTTTAGCATTATTCATATATTTGTTTTCCAGACTTTTTATAATCTCTGTATATTCATTTTTGTCTTTTGTTGTACTTAAATGAATAGAATCATTATATATTTCTTCTTGAAATGCCTTTAACCCTTCTTTTAAAGTTCTTCGAACATGCATAGCCTTTTCAAATGTTAATTTTTGTAATCCCACAAAATCTAAATTAAACCCAAGTTTATATAAACTGCTATCATTTGGATCATGGAAGTTTTTTTCTGCAAATTCTCTTTCAAAATTATTATTTAACATGACTGGCGATTTAAATTTTTCACATATCGTATTTCTATAAACGAAAAAATGGTATTTTTCTTTTATTGCTTTTATTATTTCTTGTTCTGTCCAATTTTTATATTGAGAATCTGTTGGAATATAGTTATTTATAATCCTAACCATATTTTCGCCAATCATTTCCCATTCTTGGTATGCGGCCGTTACACCATATGAAAATTTATCATCTTTAAACCTAATGAAAATTTTATTAGAAATGTTTAATTTCTCTGAAATTTTATTTTCCTTATCTAAATTAAAAAGCTCTACTTTATCATAAAACCAATTCATAACATTTTCATCAATATGAGATGTGGATAAATCAGGAATATTAAAAATAGGTATCCGTCTTGGATAAAGCTCATTAAATAAAGGGTAAAATTTAATATATGTTGTATCACAACGTACACCTTCTGTTAATGATTTCATATAATTTGCATGTTCAGCCAATTTTTCTTTAAACTCATTTTCTTTCATCTGAGGCATATTCATGTATTGTCGAGCAATGTTCTGTATATCTGCGTCTTCAAGATTAAAGTCAAAAAGAGGATCATTAATTAAATAAGTATCAAGAAACAAACTTCCCTTCGTTAGCGTCTCAATTGAAGGCAACTGTAAAACTTGTGTCAGTGGTTGAATAATATTAACCGTATCTTTTGAAATTTCTTCATCAATTTTTTCTTTATTGTCTGTTATATACTCTTTGTATTTTGTTAACTCGTTAATAAGCTCAGACATAGTTCTATATTGATACTTCTGGTCAGCCTCATGAAATAAAAAACTTTCTGTTAAGAAATCAAAAGCAATTTTTGACATAGTAATTCTCCTTTTACTCATTATATTACAAAAATCCCCTTCTGTCAACATCTTTATTCGTTCATTATGCCCAACGATTGTAAATATATCTGTGTTGTATTAATTCCCTCATGATTTAATAATCTTCTCAACACCTCGATGTCCTTATGCTTTTCATAATGCCTCTCCGCAAAATAATGCCTAAACGAATGGCACGAGTATTTCGCACACTTACATACCTTCTCTTTCCCATTTACCTTTTTCGTTATCTCATAACTTGGTAAGAGTTCTTTTTCGGCCAATTTATTTAACTCATACTCAATCCGCTTTGCGATAGCACTCGTTTCAATATTCTTAAACGGCTCAATCTTTGCTAGTCCTTCATAGTAAAACGTAGCTACCACGTCTGAAGATAATTTCCCTCGTTGTCCTTTTCCCTTGGTTATCGCTTCAAAAATAGTTTCCCCATTTTTCGTAGTAAGATGTAATCCTTTCAGTGCTCCAATTCTAAATCATCGATATGCCATTGCATAAATTGCTGCATGTACAACACCTTTAGTGTTGGCCAAAATAAGCTCTAACTCTTTTTGGTCAGGAATATCTTTAATACGTACTCGTCGCCTTGCTGGCTTTTTCCAAATACGGATAAAAGGATTAATAATTTTAGAATCAGAGTGTTTATATAATTCACTGTAGAAAGCACTCACGGTCGAAATGTCTCGCTTTATCGAATCAGGAGCTCGCCTTGTCCCATCGAGTTTTTGATTCAACTGTGCAGATTGAATAAACTTTACTGCATCCGCATATTTTAACGCCGTTGGCTCTATATGCTCCTCAGAACAAAATAATTCAAATCTATCTATGGCTCTTTTATATGCCCTTCGGGTATGATTACTTTTACAAGAATAAAAAAAGAGACTTTTCCATTCTTTGTATGCTCTTTTTACTTCAGTCGCATCGGCCACTTTAATTGCCTTGTTGGCCGTATCCTGGATAACCGAAACAACATTTATATTGACTTTTGTGAGTTGGAATAATTTTAACACTTCTATTTTTTTTCTAAAATCTCCCCTGAAGCAACTATACGATCATTATCTTCTTCTTTATAGTGATGAAAAGTCATATAAAAGATGTTCATATAGTATATTATTTGACTAATTTGTCAAGTAGAGGCTTTACGAATTTACAAGTTTTTGAACTAAAAAAAATAAATAAAATATATATTTATGGCATTTGTAAAAACAATTTTCTTTTCAAGGAAGTGAAAAAACGCTTGACTTTTTTTTTTAGTTTCAGTATATTGTTGTATGCGTTATTATATACTAGTATTTATAAAAAAGTTGTACACTCTAGAACGCTGTTTTTTTGATAGAAGTTGATATAGTATGATCATAATCACTGACGATGGTGAAAAGACAGTAATCATAGTACTTAATTAAAAACAGTATGTTTACTGTAGACTTGTAGTTGGGTGTGTACAGCCCATATTCATTTAAGCATATAATTTAATCTAGAAGCTTTTCTAAAAAATCAAATTAAATACATTTAGGAGGAATTTGTGAAAAAATATATTTTAAAATACTTGCCTGAGGAATTAGTAGTTTGGACAATGGGTTTTATAATCGCTGGTTTGTCAGTTCTTCTGGCTTATCTATCTGGTTATGCAGTAGATGCTTTAATAAATCAAAACATCGATTTGTTTTCTCGCTATGTCGTAATGATGCTTGGAACTGCAGCACTCTTGTACATTTTAAATTATACCTCTGAAATAATTCGTGCGAAAACAGTGCAAAAAATCATTACTGGAATTAGGGACGACATTGCAAGTAAAATTGCAAACTGTTCGTATTCTGATTTTCATAAAAACAATTCAAGCCAGTACCTTGCTTGGTTGCAAGCTGATATGAAGACTATTGAAATGAATGCCCTTGTGCCAATGTTTTTATTAGTCTTGGCAGCGGGACGGATAATTACCTCTGCTATTGCATTATTTTCAATTCATTGGATTGTTGCAGTATGTGCCTTGGCTATGGGTATAATACTTTTGTTTTTACCACAACTCTTTAACAAAACAATTCAAAAATCAACTTTGAACTATAGCATGGTTACGCAAAACTTTGTAGTTAAAATTACAGATGCTCTTTCCGGCTTTAATGTTTTATTTTCTTTTAATAAGCGTAATATCATTGAGGATACCATACATGACAGCTCTGTAGAAAATGCAAAAGCTACTGTCAACTTAACTAAAAAAATGGTAATATCACAAATCTTAGTTGCCGCCTTAGCTATATTTGCAGAAGTTATAATGATAGGTGTTACAGGACATCTTGCTTTTAAAGGTGTGGTGGCAATTGGTGCAATTATGGCGACCAGCAGTATTGGCAAAACATTGGTGCAAGCATTTTCTGGCATTGTTGGGAATATTGTAAAGATAAAATCTGTTGAACCGATCTTTGCAAAATTTGAAAACTTGCAAGTAGAGCCTACAAAAGACACAAAGGCTTTAAGCTTTAATAAAGGCATTGAATTAAAAAATGTGTCGTATACTTATGATGACGCAGACAAAAAAACGCTAGATAATTTAAACTTTAAGTTTGAACTAGGTAAAAAGTACGGCATCATTGGTGAATCCGGCAGTGGAAAAACAACCTTGTTTAAATTGCTTAATGGTATGCTTGAAAATCACTCAGGTGAAATTGAATATGATGGCACTGACATCGCAAAACTAAACAAAGAAAAACTGCGTGAGCAAGTTGCGTATATAGACCAGGATGTGTTTATCTTTAATAAATCACTGCGTGACAATATCTGTTTAGGCTCTGATTTTACTGAAGATGAAATTCAAAAAGCCATTAAAGATTCCGCACTTGAAGACTTTATTGCCGAATGCGAAAACGGGCTTGATACCATTGCAAGTGAAAACGGCAAAAACTTTTCAGGCGGACAGCGTCAGCGCATCGCTTTGGCACGTGCATTACTGCATAGACAAAAAATACTACTTATCGATGAAGGCACATCCGCACTTGACAAAAAGAATGCTCAGCAAATTGAAGAGCGCTTGCTAAACAATGATGAACTAACTGTCATTATGATAAGCCATCACTTTTCAGAAGAAACAAAAAACAAGCTGGATGCCGTTTATTCAATTTAATTTTGATAAAAAGGCTATTTGAATTTATTGAAATTAGCCTTTTTATTGCTTATCAAAAAAAGTGTTTCCAACGATTCAAACCATCTTGACATTTTATATTTTTCTTGTAAAATAAAATAGTAATCGTAAGAAAAAGCGATACAGGGTAAAAGGTATAACACCCGCTTCAAGCTGACAACTGGGACAAGCCCAGTTACACCTTAAGCGAATGTTAGATTGACGCCTATAGGTGCGATAAATAAGTATGGTATACATATTTTGTAAAATAGTGTATAATGCTTAACACTAGGATGTCTTAGACAAGGAAAAATGATTTAATTTATGACCAAAGATTATGCTACAATGTTGCTAGAAGAGGCTTTAAAATTAAACCCAGGTAAGTGGGGCAAGCACTCTTACAATGTTGCAATGGCTGCAGAACAAATAGCAAAAAAAACTACATATTTAGACTCTAATATAGCTTATATTTTCGGGTTGCTCCATGATATAGGCAGGAGATATGGGGTCGGACATATAAAACATGTATATGATGGAGTAATGTATATGAAAGATATGGGATATCCTGATGTGGCAAGAATTTGTCTTACTCATTCCTTTCCTGTCAAAAATATATATTCTTATAGTGGAGAATTTGATTTATCAAAAGATAAATTACTATTTTTAGAGGACCTATTGGCTTCTATAGAGTACGATGATTATGATAGATTAATACAGCTTTGTGACGCAATAGCTTCTTCTGAAGGTTTTTGTATTTTAGAAGTTCGGCTGATCGATGTTGCAATTCGAAATGGAATCAATAAATATTCAACAGAAAAATGGAGAAAGTTTATTGATTTAAAAAGCTACTTTGATAAAAAATGCAATTTAAATATTTACAATTTATTGCAAGTGGGACAGGTGTAACGAAAACACCTGTTGTTGTTGGCGTTATTAAAAGTAATATTTTATTTATCAGCCGCATCAAAATCTAAAATTAAGCGGAGTATTTTAAGTATTTTATCGGAATTTTTTTCAAATACATCGTGCAAATTCAATAAATATTTACCTAAAAATAAACTATTTATTACACCAATGACAAGCTCCGATTTCCAAGCTGAGTTAATATTTAAATTATGCTCTGCAAAATGTTCTTCCAAAGGAGTTATAGTATTTTTTATTAGCTTATCGTACAATTTACGCAATTCTTCATTATGTTGAGTTTCTTCCATAAGCATAACATAAATCGGCGTCATATCATTTTTGTCCAATAGCTTATTCAATAATAATTTTGAAAACATATCGGTAGGGTCAAGGTTTGGATGATTCTGTATAAATTTATCGTCCTCGCGTATCCTATAATTATTTCCCTCTATCATTATATCGTAAAGAATTTCTTCCTTGCTGCCATAATAGTAATAAAAACCACCAAAAGAAAGCCCCGAAGCTTTAATCAAATCGCTCATCGTGCAGTTTTTATAACCTTTTTTATTAAATACTTTTATAGCTGCTTCGATAATTTCCTTTTTTCGCTCTTTTGCACTTAACCGTCTTCGTTTTTTCAAAATTTCACCTCTTTAGTCTTGTAAATTTTAATCTAAACTTTTTAAGTTTAGCTATTGTTTTAATTATAGCAAAAAACTATAAAAAATCAATTTTAAATTTAATGGAAGTTTAAATTTACTTTCTTTTCTCTAGTTGATTTCAATAACAAAAATACATGAATCATCGTTGATATTGATGCACAATACTTAGCAAAAAAATAAATAATGTATTTTTTTTGCATTATTCCTGATATATTGCTAATATCTCTAAAATTAAAAGTAACAATGGACACAGTACGTATTGTGCTAATCAAAACACAAAAATAACAAATTTACATTCTAATTTCTTATCGCTTGACAATTTATCTACCATGAAATACATATAATTTTTTATTTTTTAAAGCAAGTTTAACTACCATGCCATAAACAAAAAGCGAAAAGTATGAAAATATAATAAAATCCACACCTTCATCATAGCCCAATATAAAAACACCTATACCTATAATAAATATAATCAACAGCGATAAATAAAAATTTTTTCTCATATGACAATTTTACCTATCCAAAAATTAAAACTCTTTTAAAATAGAATTTAACTGATCTATATCTTCAGTGGTAAAGTCTTCCAAATATTCTTCCTTCGACACATATTTGATTTTACCATCAACCAATTATAGAATAGGAGTAAACAATCATAGTTAGAATATCAAAAAAGTAATGAAATAAATGATAGGAATTTCTTCGATAATGATACTGGCATCAATTGGGGTGATGTATTTATTTTACTTTTTTTTGTCTTGACAAAAATCTTTTTATAATTTAAAATCTTTCAGTTATTTAATTTTAAAAGTATCGATACAACTATATACGAGGAGAAAAGAGAGTTGCCTGAAGGAAAATCAAATTTTCAGAAACTGAAACGCTTACCTGTTTTTGGAGTAGGTCCGATATATGTAATTACTTGTT
>JARGFC010000077.1:0-4476 GCA_038397925.1 Treponemataceae bacterium | reverse complement strand
TCTTACGCAAGTTGCATATAGAATTGGGGATTCGTCTACAAATATTATTACGCCTTTGATGAGCTATTTCGCTATGATCGTTGTGTTTATGCAACGCTACGACAAAGAAAAGGGCTTGGGTACTCTGATTTCTACTATGTTCCCATATTCAATAACATTCTTACTTACATGGACTGCTTTTATGGTGATTTGGATTCTCATAGGACTTCCAGTGGGACCAGGTGCTCCGTTGTTTATGTAATTGGTTAACGAAAACCTCAAGAGTTAAGTCTATGAGGTTTTCTTTTTAAAAGGGATTTTATGGAAAAACAAGAAAGAGTTATCCAGCGTTTTTTAGAATATGTACAAATTGATAGTCCGACCAAAGATGAAAAAAATTTCAAAGAGCGGTTAAAGGCAGATTTGGAAAAACTAGGGTTACAAGTTTACGAAGATAATGCTGGTGAAAAAGTTGGCTCGAATTCAGGCAACTTAATTGCAAAGTTAAAAGGTACAGGCGACAAAACAATTTTGTTTAGTTCTCATATGGATACAGTTTCGCCAGGCAGAGGTGTTAAACCTGTGGTAAAAGACGGCGTCATTTATTCAGACGGCACTACGGTTTTGGGTGCAGATGATAAGGCGGGCGTTTCAGCGATCGTTGAAATGTTAAATATTTTGGTGGAGGAAAAAATTCCACACCACAATATTGAAGCTGTATTTACTGTTCACGAAGAGGGTGGCTTACTAGGCTCAAAAAACTTAGATTATTCAAATCTCAAAGCGGACTTTGGTATTGTTTTGGACAGTGGAGGTGGGGCGGGCAAAACAGTTTTACAAGGACCTGCACAAAACAAGATCAATGTAAAATTCAAAGGAGTTTCAGCTCACGCAGGTACTTCACCTGAAGCAGGCGTTTCTGCAATTCAAATTGCCGCCGAAGCTATATATAATATGAAGCTTTTGCGAATTGATGAGGAAACCACTGCAAATGTTGGATACATACACGGAGGCGGGGCTACGAACATTGTTACAGATTGTGTTGAAATTTATGCCGAAGCCCGTTCACTTTGTAACGAAAAGCTAAAAAAGCAAACAGAGCATATGGTTGACTGTGTAAAAAAAGCTCAAGCGAAATACGGACTTGAAGCGGAAATCTCTGTTTCGGAAGCGTACAAAGCTTTTGAAATAAAGGAAAATTCCATTCCCGCTCAAAAAGTAAAAAAGGCTTGTGAAAAGCTAGGGTTTAAGTTTACACCAACAAAAAGTGGCGGTGGCTCTGACACAAATAACTATAACATAAACAAAATTCCTTCGGTGAATCTTGGCATTGGTATGTCAAACTGCCATCGCACCGATGAATACATAAAAATTCAGGATATACTTGATTGTACAAAGCTTATTGTGGAAATAGCTAGGGTTTAACTTTTGTAAAAACAGCCTTTGTTACATTATTGCTGGACATACATCCACTCATATCACATAAGAAACAAATGAAAAAGTTTTTTTTGTATCGCAAATTCAAAAAAAGTTTGGATTTTTGTAAATATTTAGTAAATTTGCAAAGTTTACGCTTTAACAGGGAGCGTAGCTCTGGCTTGCTTAGGCGGGAATTTTTGAAACAAAAATTCCCACCTGACTTTGCCAGATTGGCGTTTTAGCTCATCGCTAGTTTAAGACCCTGAGTTATCCAAGACGAAGGGACAAGCGTTTTTCGAAAAGTAATGATAGTTGTACAAAAGTTAAAGCAAAATCAATTAAAACGCATCGTCAGAGTACTCGTCCTCAAAATCGTTAAAAGGGGAGTGATAATACCAATCACGTTTTCGGGCGTGGTGTTGTCGCTGTCGTTTTCCGGGAAAAATAAGGCGGATACCGAAGGCTACAAAAAGCCCTCCAATGAGAACTAGCCCAAAATTACGCCAGATAATAATTTCGCGTTCAGCTAGTAAGAGAGAAACACCCAATACAAACAAGATTATACCTGTGGCTTTCTTTTTGTCGCGAAAAAATTTTATAAAGCCCGGAACAATTAAAAAAAGCGTCCACCAACCATCAAAAAATATTTTTGTATTTATATTAAAAGCTTTAAGAATCAATATAACTCCGAGAAAAATAATAGCTAAAGCTGTAATAATTTTTTCTGGTGAATAATAACGTTTACTCATAATAAAGCCTCCATAAACTGTCAATTAACAATGTTCTTGTAATAATAGGATATTTTTAAATAAATTGCAATAAAGCTATTGAAAGATTTTATAATATATGTAAAATATATGTAAAGAGCCTTTGATAAAACAAAGGTGGAATGACTTTCTTTTGGAGGTGTTTATGAGAAAAACTAAGGTTGTACTTGGTGTTATTGGTTCAGATTGCCATGCAGTTGGAAACAAAATTTTAGATTACGCTTTGACAGATGCGGGCTTTGATGTTGTAAATATTGGTGTTTTAAGTCCCCAAGAGGATTTTATTAACGCAGCTAAAGAAACTGCGGCAGACGCCATTTTGGTTTCATCCTTGTATGGACAAGGCGAGCTTGACTGTGCAGGCTTGCGTGAAAAATGCGATGAAGCTGGCTTAAAAGGGATTAAGCTTTTTGTTGGTGGTAATATTGTTGTGGGTAAGCAAGATTTTACTGAAGTGAAAAAACGTTTTGAGGCGATGGGTTTTGACCATGTTTATGCACCCGGAACTTCTGTGGACACAACCATTGCGGACTTGCGAGCTGACTTTCCAGATCATTATCGACCGTAATAAAATTTCACACGATTTATACAATTAAAAATTTAAGCTAAAAGGATTGATCTAAAAGGGTTATTATGGATTGCTATTTATTTGTTGACTTTGGAAGCACAAACACAAAAATTACACTGGTGGATGTTGAGCGTGAAGAAATTCTTGCGACCGCAAAAGCATATACGACTGTTGAAACAGATGTTATGGAAGGTTATAATTGTGCTTTAGAAGAAATCAAAAAGCAAGTGCCTGATTTTTCTGTAGTTAAAAGTTTAGCCTGTTCTTCCGCTGCTGGCGGTTTGAAAATTGTAGCTATCGGCTTGGTGCCAGAGCTAACAAGTGAAGCAGCAAAACGAACGGCACTTGGTGCTGGTGCAAAGGTTATTAAAACTTATAGCCATCATCTAAACAATGAAGAAACTTTGGAAATTGTAAACTCAAATGCTGATATTATTTTATTAGCAGGTGGCACTGACGGTGGCGACTTCCAATGTATTGTTCACAATGCCCGTCAGCTAAAAACACATGGCGTAAAAGTACCCGTTGTTGTCGCGGGAAATAAAAGTGCAAGAGACGAAATAAAAGCAATTTTTGCGGAAGGCGTGGAATACCATCTTGTGGAAAATGTAATGCCAAAAATAAACAAACTAAATGTTGAAGATGCTCGGGAAACTATCCGGAACATTTTTATGGAAAACATTACTAAAGCTCGAGGTATGAAAAACGTTCAAAGCAAAATAGAAGGCATAATTATGCCAACACCTGCTGCCGTTTTAAAAGCAGGAGAAGTGCTTTCAAAAGGAACTGATAACGAGGACGGACTTGGCGAGCTTGTAATTCTAGATATTGGGGGAGCAACTACCGACATTCACTCGGCGGCTTACGGCGACCCAACCCAAGGTGGCGTTTTTATTTCGGGTTTGGAAGAACCTTATCTCAAACGAACTGTTGAAGGCGACCTTGGTATGCGTTATTCAATTCGCTCGGTTGTCGAGCATGCGGGTATGCGTAAACTTCGCAACTACCTACCCGATTGGAAAAATTACGATATTGAAGCGGAAGTAGAAAAGCGAGCTACGAACACGAGTTATATTTCAGAAAGCGATAAAGATTTGGCGTTTGATGCTACAATTGCAAAACTCTGTGCAGACCTTTCTATGTCACGTCATGCGGGTACTGTAAAGCAAGTTTATTCCAATTGTGATGGGGCAATGTGGCAACAGGAAGGCAAAGATCTTTCAAACATACCTTATGTTATTGGAACGGGCGGGATTTTAGTTTTTAATAAAAACTATCTTGAAATTATGCAAGCAACTCTCGCTCGTGAAGATGAGCCCCTTGCTTTAAAACCTAAAAACCCAAAATTTTTGCTTGACAAAAAATACATCCTTGCGGCAATGGGCTTGCTTGCAACCGAAAATCCTGATATGGCAATTCGAATACTAAAAAAATATTTGAACTAATTAAATCTTAACCTTTGTAAGACGAGCCGTGCCCTGCGAAAAACGCTATTCCGCTTACTCTGGATGGTAAGCGGTCACAAACTAGCGATAAGCTATAACGCAAATCTGGCAAAGTCGGGTGGGAATTTTTTCTCCAAAAAATTCCCACCTAAGCGAACCAGAGCTACGCTCCTCGCTAAAGTGTAACTTCGTCAAAAACTCAACGCTAGAAAACACTATTTCCCTCGCCACGGACGGCGGGCTAGTATTTTGCTTTTGCGAATTTTGAATTTTCCGTGCATTATAAATCGAAAATTCA
>JARGFC010000076.1:0-9690 GCA_038397925.1 Treponemataceae bacterium | reverse complement strand
AATTAATTTGAATGTCCCAGTTTTTTAATGGAGTTCCAATTTTTTCAATCTTTTCTTTTATTTGTTGCTCTATCGGATTTAATATCACCCAAGAATCTTGTGCTGAAAATTGGAGTTTTAAAACGCTATTTAAATCCCTCGTATTTTCTAGGCAGTCTTTATTGCCATTAAATGCGATGGTTTTATTTTTATATTCTGACTTTTGTAATAGCAATATATTAACATCAACAGTTGCATTTTCAAAAACTTTATCTCCTGCTAGATCTATCAAAAGTTTTGGTTGTGTACATTTTGCAAAAAAATTTCGACTTGTTTCTCCATAACCTGCACGCATCCATTTATTTGAAGTTATAAATACAAGATGTCCACCCTGCTTTAACAAGTCAACACCTCTTTCGTAAAACAACTGATAAATATCGCCCGTGCTTTTAAAACTTTTGTAATTTGCAGGTATATACAATCTTGCAAGTTCGCCTCCATTTTCTTGTAACTGTCTGTACGGTGGATTCCCAATTACAATATCAAAGCCACCATTTTCAAAGACTTCGCTAAACCAGGTGTGCCACAAAAAGAAATTTTGATTGGCATCTAATTGCATATGTTTTAAATTTTCGAGTAAATTGTCTTTTCGACTACGACCTTGCTCCTCTAATAAAGTTAAAATAATTTCAGAAATATGTTTTTTTATTTTGCGTTTTTCCTCACTCGTTTGTGGCTCATAATATTCGTTAATAGCACTTTGTAATAAAACAATTGTTTCTTTCGTACTATTAAAAAGTTCATTCTCATTATGTTGCAACAAATTATCTAAAGGTACTCCTTCATAACTTTCAAGCAAACTATTTCCTTGCATTATTTTATAATCTAAGTTTGGAAGTGGAAGTGGTTTTACCTCATCTACAATTATCGCGAGCCAAAAACGCAATCGAGCAATATCAACTGCACCCCGTTCAATGTCAACACCATAAATATTATTTTTTACAATATTCTTTTTTATCTCAGCACGATTTGACTCATCCTCACCAAGTACAATATAACAATTCAAAAGCTCATTCATCATTCCCATCGGAAAAGCTCCCGAGCCAACTGCTGGGTCACAAATTTTTACATCTTTTAATTTTTGCAGTATTTTACTTTGCTCACTTGAGCTAAAATCATTTTTATGTTTTAACACAAGAGCTTCTATCTTGTCCGTTACAATTTCAGAATCAGTTTTCAAATATTCAATCAAACTTTGACGACACATATACTGCACAATTTCTTTCGGTGTATAAAATGCTCCCTTATCTTTATTGTCTTCCAACAAGTTTTCAAAAATCTTTCCTAGCATTTCAGGATCAACCCCGACTTCTTGCTCATCAATATCTGTTTCATCAATTGTAAAATTATACTTAGTAAAAAAATCTAATAAACCACAGGACTTTGTATATGGATACTCCGATTTTGTATCAGTAAATTTTATATCAAATTTTCTGTCAATCTCTTTACATTCGGGATTGCTAAACATTTCTTTTGGAAATTTAATTTCTATATTGTCTAAAAAATTATCATTTTCAAAAAGTCCACCATTCAAAAAAGGAATTTTATTTCCACCAAGCACTTCATCTGTTATATCGTTATTACGATTTTTATTTAGTGTATCAAAAAAAAGTGGTTTCAATACTTTGTTCAAAAAGTCATCTTTGTATTTTGAGTTTACAAAAAGATTTTGCAAATAATTTTTATCGCCATTTGCATTTTCGTAATCCTTATCTTTCGGAACATCAAGCCACGCTTTTTTTTGTAAGAACTGTAAAAATACTAAACGCCCCATAAGTTTTTTTATAAAATCGCGTACATATTTTTGTGCAAGCTCTTCAACCTCTTCAGCGTTTTTACTTTCAAACTTTTCTTTTGCAAGTTTTATAAATTGATTAAAGGACTCATGTGGTTTATGTATAGAAGTTTTTTTGAACCCGTTTGGTTTTTTGATATAGCGAGCACCAGTTATAAATTGTACAAAGTCTTCATAAAAAATTTTGTACTCTTTAAAAAACTCATCACTTAAAGCTGCAAGACTAAAAGCATCACATAAATTATCTTTGTTAATATTATCTTTCTCTGCAAGCATTAAAAACCTTTCAGAGATTGTTCGGCACGAATGTTCTTGTCCACAAAGATATGTATATCGTTTTCGGTTTGTAACTTCTTGTGCACCTTCTTCACGACTTACAAAACTCACTCGCCACTCTTTTGTATTGTCAGTAAAATGAAAAAAGATAATTGCCGAAGTATAGTCTTCCATTATTCTTACAATACAATTTTTAATATTAACCCGACTTCGTTTTAAATCAACTGATTTTTTTAATTCAACATCTGCAAATGTTATTGGAAAGAGACCAGATGTTTTTGCAAAAATTTCTGCCTTATTGATTCTAGTTTTATCATCTTTAGATAATGGTATTGATGTACTTTTTAATAAGGCTTCTGCATTTTTAAAAACAGGTGAAATTATTTTATCATAAATATTTTCTTTACCCGGATAATCACCTTCAAAAATTTTTCTAAGTTCATTCATTTTTTACTCCTTAACTTTGTGAAACCAAAATAATATTTACTTTAGTATCTTTGTTCTTTGCTCGTTTATTTAAACCTTTATATAAATCATCTATTTTATTTTCTGCACATTTTAAATCTTTTTTATCAAAATCAAAATTATTAATTTTTTGTATTAAAGATGCATTTCCTGCACGAACATAGTTTGCAATATCACCTAGTTTTTCATGCACACTTTCTGCATCTAGTTTTTCTCGCATACTTTTTGTATCTATTTTTTTATATAAGTTTTGTAGTTTAAGAATTGCCGTATTTTTACTTTTGTCCTTTTTAGTTTTTCTAGCATTATATTTTATCTTTTCATTTTGCGTATCAATTTCATTGCGTTCCAAAATTTTTTCCTCATAAGATTTTAATTCTTGTGTGTTTATATTTTCAGATTGAGTTTTATTATTTATAACATCTTTTAATAATTCAAAGAACTCTAACTGACTAAACTGTTTTGTTTTATTATTTTCTGAAACATAAAGTTTTGAAATAAAAGTTTTATCGTCTTTTATTTCTCTCAAGTTAGCGAAGGCAAAGTGAAATTTATTTTTTGCAAAGCAAGAGCAAGCAACTGGTTTTTGTATTTTGCTTAACTTAGCATACTCTTTTGGATTTTCTTTTTTAAAATTTCTTAGCTCCGCTATAAAAGGCATTATAGGTGTTTCAGCTTCTTCAAATAAATATTCTCGATCCACCTTGTCAAAATGTTTTACCTCTTCTTGTAACGAATAAATCTGACTATCCTCGCCAAACAATTCGTGAAAAGCTTGCAACTTCATATAAGTCCTTTTTTTCAAATTGATTTGCTGGTCTCCAAGTGTCGAAGGATAAAAATTATAATTCCAAATTTTATCCGCTTTTGTGCCTATACGATTTATTCGCCCAAGTCTTTGCATCAACCGAGTTGCATTCCAAGGCGAATCATAATTTAAAATAGAATTTGCCCTGTGTAAGTTTACACCTTCTGCAAGCACATCAGTTGTAATCAATATTTGGTAATCATCTTTTTGTTGACTTTCTGGAATGTTTGCATCAAAATTTTCTTTAATCACTTTTTCTTTTTCAACTCTATTGTTTGAAGTAATAGAAAGCACATTGTATTCACTTGCACAGTTATTTATTTTTTGGACTAAAGCTTTTTGAGTCGCAATGCATTCAGTAAAAACAATTAACTTTTTAAAAGTATTTCGTTTTTCGTTAAAAAATTCACTATCAATCTTTCTCAAAAAAGTTTCGATCTTTGGGTCATTTGTTTGTACATCCCATTTTTTACATAGGTCTTCAATCAATCTTAAATCATTTTTTAAAAGTTTAATATATTTTTGATCGAAGTCAGATTTTTTGTATTCTTGATTTGCTCCAAGACTTTCATCACCTGAAACTTTTTTATTTTTTTGTTTTGCTTTTTTAGAAAGTACATCTAAACAAATTGAAAATGTTTTATACTTTTTTAATTTTTCATCATTTAGTTCGTCATTAACATCTATATCAGGACAAATAAAAATCCTATCTGCTTCCCACATACGAATCATATTTTCAGTATAGCGTTTTAGGTTATGTAAAGACTCTTTAAAAGCAGCTTGACTACTTTCAAGTCTTTTGACTAAAAAAATCTCCATTAAGCTTGCAAGTTGTTTAGCAATTGCACTCACCGTAGAACTTCGTCCCTTATATCGTTTTTTATTTTCTTCAAGTTTTAAAAACTCAATTGTTCTATATCGATAATAACCCAAAGCATCTTCACCCGAAACAGGCGAAAAATTTAATAGAGTTTGTCCATCATCTTCTTCGTTGATATGATTTATTTGTGGTGCAATAATATTTATCGTGTCAGTAAAAAGTTTTGCAAGTTCGCCTTTCATCTCATAAGGAATTGAGATTGGAGCTTGTATTTTTGGGAAGGTTAAATTTTGCATTTGCATATCTTCACGATAATATTTTTCTATATCAGTTCTCGTTCGGCGA
The DNA here is from genome assembly GCA_038397925.1 of Treponemataceae bacterium. Taxonomy (GTDB): domain Bacteria; phylum Spirochaetota; class Spirochaetia; order Treponematales; family Treponemataceae; genus Treponema_B. The sequence goes on along the minus strand of JARGFC010000076.1, from coordinate 5,142 downwards.
ATCACCAAAGGCTCTACAATTTTTTTACGAATATCTTCACTATCCTTGATTAAGTTTTTTTTATCTTCTTCTATTTCTTTTGCTGTTTTAGAAATCTTTTTCCCATCAGACATTTTATTTTTTTTAATATAAGCTTCATAATTCTTTTCCTTTTCTGCAAAATAACTTATTAAATTATTTCCATGCCCTCCCAAATTTTGTAGCGTTGAGCTATTTGGTTCTCTTTGAAATAATAAAATTTGGTTTTTCAAATCATTAGGTCTATTATTTTGAGGAGTTGCCGAAAGTAAAATAACATATGGCTGTGGACTTATGTCGCCTATAAGACTATCAAGTTTATCGTACATTTTAGTATCACTATTTCTAAATCTATGACTTTCATCCACTACAATTATACCATAATCTTTTTGCTCAAAAGAATTATCAGAATCATCAAAGTCATTGTCAAGTTCCTCGCTATCACTTAAAAGCCCGATTGTTGTTATATAAACTTTCGGCTTTAACAGTTTTTCAGGTTCTTCATTTTTATCAAAATACTCTATTCCTTCAATCCAAGTTTGTTTTATAGCGGGAGGTGCAATAACTAAAACTTTATTTTTAAAACCTGTTTCCAAAAGATAACGCTTTACAACCATTAAAGCAGTGTAGGTTTTTCCAAGTCCGACAACATCCGCTAAAATAAATCCACCGTGTTGTTTCATTATCATAAACCCATAATTCACCGCTTCACTTTGATAAAGTAATTTTTTAAAATCGGGAGCCTTAGGACTATATTCTTCAGGACTTATTTTCCCTTCCATATCGATAACTTCGCCAAAGTGTTCAATTAAAAATTTTATATATGTTTGATAAGGAGAAAGTTGCTGATAATCTTTCAATCTTTTTTTAATAACCTCTTGTCCAATTGGTGAGGGCTTTAACACTTCTTCCAAAAAGTCTTTTGTCCAGTCAGTTGAATTTTCCCACTTTTCATTAAACCAAAACAAATGCCCCTTACCGTTTGAACCGTACTTAGGCTCAGCAGTAACTATCTTACCATCTGTTTCCAAATAATTTAACTCAGCATTTCCCTGTAAACCTTTTTGTGTAAAATTACTACTTCCAATAATTCCATACGATTTGTTTTCACCTACAAAAATATAACACTTTGAATGCAAAAACTCTGTCTCTGCATTTTTGTCTTTTTTGTACAAGCGTATTTTTATCTTATCACTTTCATCCAAATACTTTAGCAAAAACTCAACTGCATTTTGATATTCTGTCTTCACTTCAATTTCGTTTATTTCAGTTTTAATAAAATCCTCAGGAAACCTAGCACTCTTATATTTTGGATTTGCATTATATTTTATACGCAAATAAGGGTCGCAACCTATAAGTATTCGCAGGCTCGTATTCGGTTTTTGCAAAAACGCATCCAAGTTATCCGCCAGCAAACTAATTCCACCCACATCCCAAAACCCTGTAGCAATAGAAACATACTCAACATCTTGCTCCAAAATCTTTTTTATAAAACCCAAAAGCTCCAAGCCTTCCGAATTATCAATCAGCGAATTATTCATAAGCGTAATTTTATCACGAAATTTCTATTTATTCAATCATATTTTATATTATGATATGTGAAAAAAGGTTACACCCAATCAACTCGTGTCCTTTTTTTTATGCTTGACAAAAAGCAAGCCTCCCGTACTTTGCTATGTTGACGAAACTTTTTATAGACAAAACTTTCCAATAAAATATAGGCATAAACAGAATGTCAGTATTCACACTTTTATAAAACACTCAAGTTTGAAAAATGTGCATTTTGTAAATTTGCAAGCCCTAGAAAAAAAGTTTTATACAAGATATAATTTAAGTATGCAAAATGCACTTGAATATTGTGTGGATTTTATTTTAAATCAATGTACGGGAAAAGAATTGGATGTAATAATAGCGACGGTGGAGCGACGAAAAAAATCTCTTTCGGGCGAGTTTTCGTTTAACCTTGAAGAGTCGAGCAAAAAAATTTCGGACGAGATAAATGCCTCTATTCAAAAAAGTATGGATGGAGTTACAAAATCGTTACGAGACTTTTCCGAAGGGCTAATTGCAAACGAGTCGCCCGATCTTACTCCCGAGCAGGTTTCCGCCTTGGCTGCAAAATGGATACCCGACATATCTTTTGACGGCTCGGTAAAGTCTTTAGCAAAAGATGGCAAGGTTGATGGCATTCCAGTCGATTTAATGTACAATATGGTTTTGCAGTTTGTTGATTATGGCATAGGTAAAATGAGCCAAGAAAAAAATACAGAATTAAAATCTTCTTTGGGTAGCTGGCAGGAAAAATACTGGAAAAGATTTCCCACAAAAATGCGAGAAACAATAAAAACTTTTTTTGATGGTAAAACTACCTTTGGCGAGTTTAACAAAACAATTAAACAACTTTTAGGTCTTGCTTAAAATTTAAAAAAAAGCATAATTGGTGATATGGATCGGTTTATGAGTAGCAAAGATATTTTTGACAATGATAATAATGACAAAATAGACAACAATCGTGATAACACATACAAAAATTCTGAGTTAATTAGCACGGAATTTAGTGAAGTGGTCGATGAGTTTTATGCAGAAATGTTTCCCGAAATAAATGAATCCTTTGAAAAAATGCAAGAGATTCAAGCAAAGGATATTTCTGCCCGCATTGTTCGAGCAGAAGAAAAACTAAATAAAATCGAAGCTGAGTTGGTGGAATTTTTAAAAGCATGAAAGATTTTTTAGCTAAACCTAAAAATCAAAAATTTAAGCAAAAAAGTTTGTCCTTATCAATAGTTTTGGCAACCTGTGTTTTCTACGCTGTAGCACAAACTAGCTTTTCGAGTTTTTCGATAAACGCCGAAAACGACTTGCTTTTTTCCATCCGCAACAAAAACTCAAAAGGGGAGTTTTATGAAACTCTTTTTCTTAAAAAAGATAAAAACGATACTTTTGAGCAACTTAGCTTTTATCCTGAAAGTATGGAAGTTTTTGCTGAAGGCAAAATTTTACAAATTTCTAACAAGATGGGCGTCATTACCCTAAGCTTGCAAACAAATGGCGACAAGGAATTAAAAAGTTTTACGCTTTTTGAAAATGATAAATTCAAACAAAACTACGATAGTTTGCAAGTAAGTCCTACCGGGCGTTATATTTCAGTTGTCGAACCTACAGACTATGTTTTTGGTAATTTAGTTTTGCACGATTTAAAAACAGGAAAAAAACTTTTTATAACCGATAAAATTTTACAAAAAAAACAAACGATTTTATGGGCAGAAGATGATTCGGCTTTTGTTTTTGAAAAAGATAAATTTATATATTTTTCCCGTCCAACTTGGCTTTTAGAAAAAAAATCTGAAATTAAAGTAAAAAATGAAAAAGCTTTTACAATTGTAAAAGTTGCTGAAACTTCTATTGATGCAGTAAAATGGCGAGATAACAATAATTTTTACTTAGTTGAAAATTCTAAAGTTTATATGGTCAACGCCAATAAGGTTTTAGCTTATTCTATTTATGAAACTATTTTACAAATAAAAAAACAGCTTGCAGATTTGCCCTTTGAGTTTTTTCCTCAACAAGACAAAATTTTTTACAGTAAAAACTCAAACTCTCTTTTACTTCTAAAAGATAAAACTCATTTGTATTTTTGGCAGTTGGATTTTTTTGACAAAAATTTTGCAAGAAAAAGTTCGAGCGTGCCGTATTTACTTCTACCACAACAAGCCAAAGCCCTGCAAGTTTTATGGCAAAATGAAAAGCCTGTTATTTGGTTCAAAACTATGACAGAATCTAAAAATGAATTTTACGCTTGGCAGATAAAAAATAATGCCTTTGTTCAAATAAAACTTGCAAGAGATGAAAACATTTTGAGTTTAAGTCCGAAGGCAAATTTTGCTCTAGTTGAAACAAATAAAAAGTATAGCATAAAAAACTTAAACACAGGAGAAAAAGTTTTTAACTTATCTGCAGAGAACTTAGTTTCAAGTGCTTGGCTTTCGGATAATGTTTTAGTAATTGGTACTGATGTTGCACTTGTAAAAATAGACTTACAAAAAAGCACTAGCGAAAATCTCTTGCTTGCTCAAGTTCAAGATTTTAGTTGGTCAAGTGATGGCAAAAAAATTTTAGCAAAGCTAAAAAATACTGATACAGTTTTGGAAAACTCAAGTGCACTAAACTGGCTAACTTCAAAAGAAAAGCTCCAAACCAAAAAAAATTATAACGATAATTATCGTCTTTATGTAGATAAGGTAGGTGGAGTTTTTTCAAATATGATTTATTTTCGTTCCAGAAAAGATCTCGGGACATTTCCACTTGTAAAAAATTTTTTAGAAAATAAAATAACATCAGAACAGCAAGGTAATACAAAAAAAATTGCTCTGATTTTTGACATTATGGAAAATAGCAAGGGCTTAGACACTGTGCTTTTTACGCTACGGGAAAAGAAAACGCCTGCAACTTTTTTTTTAACTAGCGAGTTTATAAATAACGAACCGACACAAGCAAAGAAAATTGTTCAATCGGGACAACAATGCGCTTCACTTTTTTTAGCACCTTTTAATTTAAGCGACAGTAAATACAAAGTTACCAAAGAATTTATCCAAAGTGGTTTAGCGCGCACCGAAGATATTTTTTACAAAGCAACAGGAGCCGAGCTTTCGCTTTTTTGGCACACACCATATTATGTAATTTCCGAAGATGTTCGCGACTTGGCAAAGACTGCAGGCTATGAGTTTATCCTTCCAACTATTATGCTTCCCGACTGGGTCTCGCAAAACACACTTTCGCCCGCCCTCGTTCAAAACTCCTACGAACTTGTAAACTACATTATGGAAAATCTCAAAGATGGAGCCATTATTCCAATCCAACTCGGCGATCTCAAAAATCGCGACGACTATCTTTACGACCGTCTGAACCTTTTGCTTGAATTGTTTGAAAACTATGGATATGTCGTTGCCCCCCTTCAAGAAATTTTGAATAAATAATTTGCTAAGTTTTAACCTTTGTAAGACTGTCCGTGCTTTGCCAAAAATCCGCTCTCGCCACGGACGGCGAGCTAGTAATTTATGTTTTAACATTTATAAGACTTGTCCTTATTTTGAAAAACACCACTCCCGACAGGGATGTCGGGTTAAT
>JARGFC010000075.1:0-30577 GCA_038397925.1 Treponemataceae bacterium | reverse complement strand
AATCGCAACACTTTTTCCCATTCAGCAACCCAATCAAACTCAAAAAATGTCCGTCTTTTTATACAAGTTTTTTTTACAGATTTATAATAATCATTGTCAAGAACGCATACTTTTATTTTTTCTGCAAGACTCGCAGGATTACCTGCTTCAAAAAGAAGGTCTTGTGCGGGCAACATATATGGCATTCCCGAACAGTTACTTGCAAGTACGGGTGTTCCTGTGTGTAAGGCTTCCATTATAACATTCGGGTAACTATCAAAAAGTGAGGGAACAACAACTAAATCATGCTCAATCATAACTTCCATAACATTTTTTGTCGGAGGCAAAAACAAAAAAAACTTTTCAAGTTTTTTTACTTTGATTTTTTGTTTAATTTCAAACGGCGGTTCCTGAAGTGCGATAACTGAACAAGTAATGTGTATGTTATCAGCTATTAAAAGTGATGCAGCCTCAATTAAAATTTCAAAACCTTTTCTTTTGGTATAATTTCCCACATATAAAATTTTTCTGCAATCTTCAGATAAGTTTTTATTTTTAAGTTCTTCGGTAAAACGTGGACGCAAAATATCATTTGGAATTATATGACATTTATTCGCAGCTGTTTTATTTCGATGCAAAAAATTATTTTTATCAAAGTCGGTTTGAAACATAATAAGTTTTGCTTTTCGTGAAACAATAAATTCACGGAATAATGTTATAAGTTTTTCTAAAACAAGTTTTATTTTTGCTTTAAGATTTGTTGATCCATATTTTAATATAGCATTGTTTTCATCAATTATGCTACTCCTATAGCAAAACACAATTTCTGTCTTTAACTTTTTTTTAATCAGCAATGCACATTGAATATCCGTTTCTCCAAAAACAATAACATAGTCGACAGTTGCAAAAAAATTTCTTGCAAGATAATTTTTGAGAGCTACTTTTTGCTGTACACTGATTCGTTTAGTCTTATCAAATTTTAAATTTATTGGAATAGTTGTGCAGTTTGAAAACTCGTATGCAATTGCTTCGTTTACAAAAATTATAACATCATTATGTTTTGCAAGCCCATTCATAAGATCAATATACCGTTTAGTTCCACCGGTAAGAACTTGCTCCAATAAAAGTATTCCTGCTATTTTCATTTTAAAACCATTTCTTAAATTAATATTTTTTCCCAAATTTTATCTATATTTTCAGGAGAAAAACAAGCGGTAAACTCCTTGCCTGCTTTACCTAATGAATTACTAAATTCAGGTTGTTTAATCAAGCATTTCAGCCCATCCGCATAAGCTTGCAGATTATCATCTGGGATGAGTAAACCTGTTTTTTTATTTTCAATGACATCACATACACCGGGAACATCAAAGGCAATGACAGGTTTCCCACAATATAGTGCTTCAATTATGCTCATTGGAAGTCCCTCATATCTGGATGACAAAGCAAAAATATCCGCTTGCTGCAAAGTTGAATAAACATTACGCGTTTTACCGGGTAGGAAAACTTTAGTTTCAAGTTTCAGTGTTGTTATCAAGTTCTCAAGATTTTTTCTTTCATCACCTTCGCCAAAAATTATTAAGCATACATCTTCCACATCCTTACTCAAAATTGCAAATGCTTGTATAAGTTTATCAAAGCGTTTTACTTTATCAAGGCGACCAAGAGATACAATAATTTTTTCGCTTTGTTTTTTGCATATTTCTCTCAAATTTACACTGTTCGTATCAAAATTATGATCAAGAACAAGAGGATTAGGTAAAACAACAACATCATCACATTTGCAATTTTTATATTTTTCTATGAACTCTTTTTTTATTGATTCTGAAAGTACGCCTATTTTATACGCTTTTTTATACAAGCGCAAACGAAAAAAGTCGGTCAAAGCATCTATATCGGGTTGATTAATAATTGAATGTTCACAAACAATTACTTTATGTTTTGTATGCTTGAGTGCCAGTAACGTAAAGACATTTGTCTTACCAACAAAACTTATAACATAGTCAGGCTTAATTTTTTTTGCAAGTCGTCTTATACCATAAATAATTTTTAAATGTGGCAAAAAATTATATCTATTTTTTCGCTCAATATTAAAATCATATCGCTGTATTGATTGATTAAGTTTAAAAAAATCAGTCCCCTTGTCTATTGTTAGAACTGATACCTCGTATTTATTACTCCATCGATTTGCAAGTATCGAGAGAACCCTTTCAGCACCACCCATTTGTAATGTTGAAACAACAAACAAAATCTTCATTTATTTTACACCACCATTAACATTGGCTATCAACTGGCAGTTTAAGCCATAAGCCAAGCAATAAATCATCCTCGTATGAATCGAATTTATCGAATCCAGCACCATCTTGAAAAGTCAATTCACCAAAATAAATTTTCTTATCAACTATATACCAATCAACTCTAACATGAAAAAAGTCTTTTGATAACTTGGAGCTTAAATCAAACAACAAATCAAAGCACTCAGGCTTTTTCCAATCAATATCAGAAATAAGATTACCTTGTGAAATAGAAGTTTTATTCCAATTGGTATCATAAAAATCTAACGAATGCATATCGGAAAAACGACTCCTATGTACTTGAATTAATTTTGGCGTTCCGTTAAAACACATAAATTTATAATCATCAGGAGTGTCCTCATTTTCAGAAATAAATTGTTCTATAATTATTTTAGGTGTTATATCTTTGTAAACATATTCTCTTGAATTGTAAAAATAATTTTGACGAAAAAACTTTTTAAATTTTTTTATTTCAGCTTTCAAATCTAAGGTGGACTTATCTTTGCATATAATATTTCCACCCGAACCACTTGTACATTTTAAAACAAAACGATTCGGTAACTCAGCCCAAGGAACATCGTCAATGGTTTCATATACTCCAATAAGTGGCACTAAATATTCTTTCCCTATTTTGTTTGCAATGTATTCACGAACAGCGTACTTATCTACAAGTTTTGTATATTCAGGTTTTCTGTCATTTAGTTTTAACCAGTTCAGTTTTTCATTAAAAGTTTTTGGATTTTCCAAATCTAGTGGGTAACCCAACATCAACTTAAATTTCCATTTCAAATACGAAACATCACTAAGCCAATTAAAAAATCCCAAACTCATAGCTTTTAATATACAGCGTTTTATAAATTTATACATACAATCATTATATCATTTTTTGAAATTTTTATAAGACCTTGCGAAATAAATTTTTACTCAAAATTTATTTACATTTTTATAGTGGAAAAAACTGAACGACATAGCTTAAAAAAGCAATAACTTTATTAGAAGATTTGCTTCTTTCATTAAAAGATTTTTTTGTAAATTTTGCAGTCTGTGAAAATCGAATTAGTGTTTTTATAAAAAAAAGTGGGTTTTTAATATACACTCTTGTAGGTATGACTTTTAAAAGATGTGAGCGATAAATATAATGTCCTTCAGCGTGTTTTTTGATAGAAGAAAGGCTCAAGCGTTCTGGATTAGGTTCATCGAAAAAATACCTGATAGCCTGTGGTACATATAAAAATTTAAGTTCAGCCTTTGCAATAGAACTGTACATATAAGATTCAGGAATAAATTTTACATCCTTGTTAACAGGAAATTTGAACTTGCGTAAAGTTTCGGTTTTAAATACATCTAACTTTTCACCAACATATTTTTCATTTGCCACTTCATCAAACCACGATTTTATAACACATTCATTTGAAAAATATTCGCTTTCGACTTGCCCTGTGCAGGTATTGATTGCATTAAAACGTAAGCCTATTATGTTATTAGCTTTAACCATTGGCAAAAATTTCATAATCATTGAAACGGCATCATCAGTTAACGCATCATCTGAATCAATACATAAAAAATAAGGAGTGCTACAAATTTTTAATGCTTTATTCCAAGCTGCTTGTTTGCCGGCATTTTCTTGATAAGTATACTCAATATGAAAATTGCTTTTGTCTTTAAAAGAATATACTAACTGCTTTGTATTATCCTTACTACCGTCATCAACTATTAACCAAATAAAAGCGTTACACTTTTGTTTGTTCAAACTTTCAAAAACACGTGGTAATGTTGCTTCACGATTAAATGTCGGTGTAAAAATTGTTAAAATACAAGTACCGGTTTTATTCATAAAAAGCTCCATTACATCTACTGTTCTTGGGATTTATTTCAGAACCGAATAGTGCATCAGTGGATTTAACAATGGAAGGTTGAACAAGCCACATTTGTGCAAAATGTCTATAGTATTTCCAATTGTCAGTAGTGGTAAAAACTTTGTCGTTAGCATTGTAATTTTTTTTTTTGCAGCCTTTAAACCAATGACATAGCCATAGGTGCCAGCATAGGAATTTAACACCAAATACATAGCATAATTTTTTAAATGGAAAGTTTTTCATAAGTTTTTCCATATACGCTCTTCTTTCAGTACTTCGTTTTAAATTAACGATAAATGTTTTCATCTGTTTCCTTCATTTAAAGTTTATTGTGTCAAGTGCTTTATATTAACAAAAAAACAAAATTAAAACAAGTGGGCTTTCTAAAATTTGATCTTAGAAAAGTCGTTAGGTGTTTTATGGGCGAGTTTTGAATTCTCTATTAGAATTTTTATGAAAATTCAAAACTCGCTAAATGTTTTTTACTAGTTCGCCATCTTTAGCGGAGTAGAGTAGGGGACTCAAATTAAAGTGTGTCTTACAAAGGGTAAATGTTGACCATTTTCAAAAAGCTGATGTTTTTAGAAAGATCCCAAATAAAAGCTTTTACCTACTTGGCAATTTATTAAATATATTGTATAATTAGTCGATAATAAGAATACGTGGCAGTCTTACAAAACGAATGCAAGTATGTTCAAGATTGCCTTGTTAGTTTTAATTTTGAGACAGACTAAGCGTGTCAGGCTTTTTAACAAGGTCGTAAAAACTTATGTTTTTAATGTCTCCTGTTTTTGAGGATTTTCTATGGCTGCGAAAAAAAAAATATTAGAGTTACCACTAAAATTAGTTTTAACACAAGAAGGTTCCACTTTTTTTATTCGAAAGGGGACAAAACTAATTAGATTTAAGCTCGCAGGCGATGTTGAAGAATATGGCATTTTTTTAGACAAATTTCAACCTGCAACAATACAAAGACTTTTGCTTGCGGGGTATATTTCAAAGTTAGAAATTTCAAAGCCAGAGTTTGTTACTTCTCGACAGGAAATAATGGACTTATCCAAACTAATTGTATATTCGGTTTTATATCGCCAATATGATTCTTTTATTTTCACTGAAATTATAAATTCGCCTGTTATAAAAAAATGGAATAGATTGAATCCTGCAAACATAATTGATGATAAAACTAAAATAAACGAAAAAATCTTAACAAGGTTTTTAGAAAAAAGTGAAGCTTCCATTAACAATACTAAAAGAAAAATTATGGAACCACTAGCAAACTTTATTTTAAAAAATAACCAACTTTCTCCTGAAGAAAAAAATATACAAATATTTTTAAGTGAAAAATTTTTAAATAATCTTCGTCCCTTTACTTGGTTTATTTTGCCTAAAATCCAAGAATCTGCCGATGCTGAAACTATCCTAAAGACTTTACGCACAGGTCTTGCAGAATATATGGACAAAACAAAAATAGCGGAATATATTTCTCTTATGTTGATGGAGTTGATTATAAGTGCAGAAAATCTAAACTTGAGAAACGAAGCAAAAAGACTTTTTCCTGAATTGACAAACCCGCAAGATGCACTTTTTGACCCAGCAATTCGCAGGCGTTTAGTTGCTGAGCTTGAAAGACGCCAAGAGCTTGTGTTTTTATCTTGGAAAATCGGAGGCTCAAGTAGCGCTTCAATAGGCACGGGTGGAAAACTTCAAATAACAATTTATAGTAAAAACGAAAAGTCGGATGCTGTTCGTGAAAACCTTAATGAAATAAAAAATGCAAGTATAACTGAAAACTCTCTCATTGACTTTTACAGAGACTTACCAGAAGGGAAGGATGCTGGCTTAGGAATGTATTATATATCATATTTGAGTGACGCCTGTGAACAAGTTAATGTACGCTTTGAGTCTAGTGCAAGCAAATTCCAAAACTCAGATCTTGCCGTTATAAATCTTTCATTTATGTTCTAAATTTACTTTGTTGAGTGAGAACAATTTATGAAAAAGATTATATTGAGTTTTTTTATTTTTCTTTTAATCTCTTGTTCCCAAGCTAAGATTGAACTTAGTAATATTGATACACATCTTATTTTTTTACAAGCCGATGATAAAAGTGTAAGTCCGCGTCTTTCGCTTTTTTTAACATACACAAACGAAAGCGGACATAATGACTTTCAAAAAATTATTCTTGTTCATAAGTCAAGCGGTATAACTTGGGAGTTAAACAACGATATTTGCTATTTTTTTAAAAATATTAACTTAGACAAAAACTCTACTATAGCTGGAACAAATAAGATAGCCTTTCCTTCGGAAAAAGTTTTAGAAGGGGAGTACCAAGTTTCTATTTATAAGTTAAATCTTGAAACGACAACAAAAACTTTTTCTATTACAAAACCAAATCTTGCAAGCACCACCTTTCCCGTTTCAATTACCCTCGCAAACAATGAAGCGTCAATCACACCCAGTGAAAATATTCAAAATTTATCTGTTGTTTTATTAGGTGCCGACCAACAACCTATCTTAGTAAAAGAAATTAGTACAAATGATTTTTCCAAAATAAACTTAAAAACACTATTGAATGAAAATACAAATACTCGTTATTTGCAGTTTTTGTTGACTATTGGTGGTATTGAATTTTTAAGTAAAATACATAAAATTTGAAATAATGCAAAACGATTTTACACAAAAAGAATTTGCTATTAAAACCTTTGTTAAACGAAAAGCAAAATGTTCAAAAAGACAAAAAGAAAAGTATAAAAAACTTTATCCTAAATATTGTATCCCGTTAAGTGAAAACTTATTAGACTTTTCAAAAATTTTTAACAACCCTGAAACTTGCAATAAGACAATTATAGAAATAGGTTTTGGCTCAGGTGAGGCGACATACAAAATAGCCTTAGCTAATCCCAACACCAATTATCTTGGAATTGAAGTTTTTCAAACAGGAGTTGCTAAACTCCTATCGAAAATAGATGCAAACAAAATCGAAAACATTCGCATAATCGAAGATGATGCAGTGGAAGTTTTACAAAAAATGATTTTGCCAAATTCGGTAGCAGGCTTTCATATTTTCTTTCCTGATCCTTGGCAGAAAAAACGACACCACAAAAGAAGACTAATGCAGGTAGACAAAATTTCCTTGATGGCAGAAAAGCTGATAAAAGGTGGAAGTTTATACTTTGTTACTGATTGGGCAGAATACGCCGAAAGTGCCTTATCAGAATTAAATAAAGTAACAAGCTTAAAAAATAAGTACGGCTCAGGTTTTTCCCCAAAACAAGCTTGGCGTCCACAAACTAGTTTTGAAAAAAAAGCTTTGATAGCAGGCAGAAATATTTTTGAGCTAATTTTTGTAAAAATTTAACTTTTTTCTAAAACTCAAAAATATTGCTAAAAACAACTCAAGGCACTTAAGACTTTTTCTTAAGTTAAGACTTTGTCTCAAGTGCGTTTTTGTAATAAAAAAAACCCTTCAAGACTTAGGTTCAAGGGTTCCGGCTTATAACTGCAAAACTAATACAAACATTTATGTCTTTATAAAAAGCATAGTAAATTAAGGTAGGGTAGCGACAAAAAGCGCTTAAAACCTTCCAGAAAACACTCTTGTTTAACTTCGTATAATGTATGTTCTGTCTACTAGTTTATATATTTTGCACTATATAAGCCTTTTAGGTGGTTTTATTTGGTATTTGTGGCTTATCATCTTTGTTTACAACAAACAGATTAAAAAAAAGACCTTCAGGCTTATTTAATGCTTGAAGGTCTTTAAGCTATTAGTTATCTAATTGCTAATTACTTTTTAGTTGTTTTTTTTCAACTTCCGATTGAGCTGCGGCTAAGCGAGAAATCGGTACACGATAAGCAGAGGCTGAAACATAATCAAGCCCCGCTTCGCAAAAGAATTTAACGGAATTAAGGTCACCGCCATGTTCACCACAAATACCAATTTTTAATTTTGGATTTGTAGCACGCCCTCTTTCGATAGCGATTTTTACTAACTCACCAACACCAGTTGTGTCAAGTGTTTGAAATGGCTCAGACTTAAAAATTCCTGTTTTTGTTTCATCAATGTATTCTGACAAAAATTTTGTTGCATCATCGCGGCTTAAACCCATAGTCATTTGTGTAAGGTCATTTGTTCCAAAGGAAAAAAACTCAGCATTTTCTGCAATTTTATTAGCAAGTAATGTAGCACGCGGTGTTTCTATCATTGTACCTACTTTGTACTTGACTTTAATTCCTTTATCTTTTATAACCTTTTCCGCTACTTCACGCACTTGAGCATCAATAATTGCGTACTCTTTTCCATCGATAATTAGTGGTATCATAATTTCAGGGAATACTTTTATTCCTTTCTTTTGAGTATTGCAAGCTGCAGAAATAATAGCCGTAACCTGCATTTTTAAAATTTCAGGATATGTTATTAAAAGTCTACAACCTCTGTGTCCAAGCATCGGGTTTGATTCTGCTAGCTGGTCAACACGCTCTTTAATTTCACCGAAAGGTAACTCCAAGGCATCAGCCAGAGATTTTTGTCCTTCTAGGTCGTGTGGCAGAAACTCGTGTAAGGGAGGATCTATCAAACGAATTGTAACAGGACAGCCGTCCATAGCTTTAAAAATACCTTCAAAGTCTCGAGTTTGCATCGGCAAAATTCGTTTTAGTGCCTTTTCACGCCCGACAGTATCATTTGCAATAATCATTTGTCTTAATGCTAAAATCCGTCTTGGGTCTGCTTTTCCTTGTGCATTGTTAAAGAACATATGTTCAGTCCTACACAAACCAATTCCTTCAGCACCCAGCTCTCGAGCGATTTTTGCATCTAATGGGCTATCGGCATTTGCCAAAACCTTAATCTTACGAATTTCGTCAACCCATTTCATAATGGTTTTATATGCTACACCTAGTTTAGGCTTAATTAAAGGAAATTTGCCTCGATACACCTTGCCCGTTGTTCCATCTAGGGTGATATAGTCACCTTCTTTAAGTACAAAGTCTCCGTGACGACATTCTTTTTTTTTATAATCAATAATCAAGGACTCCGCCCCAACTATACAGCATTTTCCCCAGCCCCTAGCAACAACTGCAGCGTGACTAGTTTTTCCGCCTGTTGATGTTAAAATACCAATAGCCGAGTGCATACCAGCCACATCTTCAGGACTTGTTTCATGGCGGACTAAAACAGCTTTTTCTTTATTACGCACAGTTTCTTGTACCATTTCAGGTGAAAAACAAATTTTTCCGCAAGCTGCTCCGGGAACTGCTGCAATGCCAGAAAACCAATGAGACTTTTTTAAGTCAGGATGTTTTGTGTCTAATGTGTCGTAAAAAACGCCCTCAATATCTGTAGCTTTAATTCTAGCAACAGCCATTTCCTTTGTAATAAGTTTTTCTTCAACCATATCTACAGCCATTTGGAACGCAGCGGCGGGCAACCTTTTACCCGTGCGACATTGAAGAATATAAAGCTTACCTTCTTCGACTGTAAATTCCATATCTTGCATATCTTTATAATGTTTTTCAAGAGTTTTGCGAATTTCTTCAAGCTGGTCATAAGATTTTTTATCAATCTTAGCAAACTTATCTAAAGACATTGGGGTACGAATACCTGCAACAACATCTTCGCCTTGAGCGTTGATTAAATAATCTCCAAAGAAAATATTCTTTCCTGTATTAGGTTCGCGGGTAAAGCAAACTCCTGTACCAGAGTTTTCGCCCTTGTTACCAAAAACCATTTGCATAACATTTACCGCAGTTCCTGCAAGTCCGGTAATATTTTCAACCTGTCGATAAGTAACAGCCTTATCAGCCATCCAAGAATTAAATACAGCAGAAATAGAACCCCAAAGCTGCTCTTTTGGGTCCTGTGGAAAATCAGCACCTATCTCTTTTTTATAAAGTTGTTTAAAACGAGTTATTACAGCTTCGAGCTCTAGTTCATCCATTTCGCTATCGTTGACCTTTTTTTTCTCAGCTCGCTCTAGCCTACTTCGAGTTTGTTTTTCACGAATACTATCGAAAATTTTATCAAACTCTTCACGAGGAATATTCATCGCTGTAGTTCCATACATCATAATAAACCTGCGATATGCGTCAAGTGCAAAACGCCTGTTTGAAGTTTTTTTAGCTAAACCTTCAACCGAAGCATCCGTTAAACCTAGGTTTAAAATAGTCTCCATCATTCCGGGCATAGAAACAGCTGCCCCCGAACGTACAGAAACCAAAAGAGGATCGTATTTGTCACCTAAGGTTTTACCCGTTGCTTTTTCAAGTTTTTTTAAGTTTTCTTCAACTTCATCCTTCACAGCCTTTGAGTACTTTTTTCCGTTAGCATAATACTCTTGACAGACCTCGGTAGTTATAGTAAAACCTGCAGGAACGGGTAATTTTAAAAGCGTCATTTCAGCAAGCCCTGCGCCCTTTCCGCCAAGCAAAGTTTTCATCTCACCGCTACCATCAGCTTTTCCATCACCAAAAAAATAAACAAATTTTTGTTTTGAATTTGTTGCCATAAAATCTCCTTAATTTTAGACCGATTAGCATTATTATAAATCTGTTTTGAAATATAATTAAAACAGATAGAATAAGAAAACGGTTAATCTAAAACTATGTATTTTTCTAAAAAAATACCTTACCTACATTTTACATTGGTTTTTTGAAAATGTCAACTTGTAATTGTTTATATTTGAAAAAAATGTCTAAAATCTTTGCTTTTTTTGGGGCTTTTACTTTAACTTTGTAAAATCAGTTGTTTTACTAAAAAAAATAAGAAAGAAAATTCATAAAAACCTTATAATTATTACACTACTTAAGACTTTTTCTTAACTTAAGAAAAAGTCTTAAGTGCCTTACCCCCCCCCCCATTTTGAAACTATCGCATAAAGCGTAACAAAGAGTTAGTTTTTACTTAGAGTGTAAAGATTTTTACAAGGGAAATTCAAAACTCGCTAAAATAAAACACTAGCCCGCCGTCCGTGGTGGCGGGAGCGACGTTTTTCGCAAAAAAGCTCAAGTCTTACAAAGGTTAAATATTCTTAAAAACTTTTTCTTTTTATTGATTTTTTTTATTAAATGTTGTATTATCGATTGTATTAAAAAAAACAAGGATTATATAAAAAATGGCTTTAAATTGTGGAATCGTAGGTTTACCAAATGTTGGAAAATCTACTATATTTTCGGCTTTAACAAAAGCGCCTGCCGAAGTGGCGAATTATCCCTTTTGTACGATAAACCCAAACTTAGGAATTGTAAACTTACCTGATGGTAGATTAAATGCTCTTTCAAGATTTTTTACACCTGAGCGTACAATTCCTGCAACTGTGGAATTTGTAGATATTGCAGGCTTAGTTCGAGGAGCTTCAAAAGGCGAAGGCTTGGGAAATCAGTTTTTATCGCATATTCGAGAAGTGTCGGTAATAGCTCATGTTGTACGCTGTTATGATGACGAAAATGTTGTTCATGTGGACAATTCTATAGACCCCGTCCGAGATAGCGAAACTATAAATGTAGAGCTTGCCTTAGCAGATCTTGCTAGCTTGGAAAAACTTAGTACACGAGCTGAAAAAGCTAGTCGTATGGGAAAAGAGGCTCAAAAAGAAGCCGTGCATATGTTTAGTGCCATTGAAAAAATAAAGCCTCTTTTAAGTGAAGGAAAGGCAGCTAGACTGGCAGAACTTACAGACGAGGAGCGAGAAATTATTGCCGAATCTCACTTGCTTACAATGAAACCTCAAATTTATGTTTGTAATACAGACGAGCTTGGAGTAACTCAAGGTAACTCATATACTGAACAAATGAAAAAAGTGGCTGAAAGTGAAAAAAGTGGTTTTGTAGTTATTTGTGGAAAACTAGAAGCAGATTTAGCTGACCTTGAAACAGATGAGGAACGAGCGAGTTTTTTAGAAGATGCAGGAATAAAAGAGTCGGGACTTGCTGTTCTAGCACAAAAAACTTACGCTTTACTCGGTTTGCGTACTTTTTTTACTGTGGGCAAGGATGAATGCCGTGCTTGGACAATTCACGCGGGCGACAAGGCTCCACAAGCTGCGGGTACTATTCACACAGACTTTGAACGAGGTTTTATAAAAGCTGAAGTTTATAGCTATGCTGACTTTGAAAAATATGGTAGCGAGCAAAAAATAAAGGAAGCAGGTCGTTATCGTCTTGAAGGAAAAGAATATGTAGTTCAAGACGGAGATATTATGTTTTTTAAGTTTAATGTATAATTTTAATTGTTTTATGTTTGCTATTTGTCTGCTAATCCACTTTGAAAAACCAGCCCCTAGTTTTAAAATCTTTTTTAGTGTATCATTAGAAAATGCTTCTTTCAGAAATTCAAATTCCCGTTAGTCGTTTAACAGGAGCGGGGGAAAAAACTTGTCAAAGCTTAAAAAAACTAAAAATAATAACTGTCAGTGATCTTCTTTCTTTTTATCCGAGAGCTTGGGAAAACAGGCAGGTCGAAAACACTTTGGGTGAGTTTAAAAGTAAATACAAAATTGCGGTATACTTGGAAGTGCTGGGTTTTGATTGGTTTGGCTTTGGAAAAATGAAAACTCTTAAAATAATTGTGCGGGACAAAAATGGACAATATGCCGAACTTGTTTGTTTTAACCGAAATTTTTTAAAAGATAATTTTCCAATAGGCTCAAAAGTTTTTGTTTATGGACACTTTGAAATAAAATACGGAAAATTACAATCAAACAATTTTGAAATTGAATATGAAGGAAAAGCAAACAAAAAGATTTTGCCCGTTTATAGTTTAACCGAAGGTTTAAGTCAAAAAAAAATTCGCTCTCTTGTTTTACAAGCTTTAAAAAATTATGCACGAGGAATAACAAGTTCCTTACCAAAAGAAATTTGTGAACAATACAAAATACCGGAAAAACATCAAACTCTTTTTTTTATGCACGCACCAAAATCTTTAGACGAAGTTACAATTGGAACGCGGGCAATAATTTTCGAAGAGTTCTTTTTATATCAATATGCCTTAGGCTTACGTTCTATTGCAAAACGAGGTCGTTTACCGAATGAACAAGTTTCAGCAACTGCAAATAATTCAAAGCTTACACAAAAAACATATGAAGAAATACAAGCTAAATTTTTAAATTCTCTTTGTAAAATGCAAAAGCTTCTTTTAGACAGATTGCCTTTTAAATTAACTTGCGATCAAATGACAAGTATTTACGAATGTAACTTTGATTTAAAAAAACAAAATTTAATATCGACCTTAATACAAGGAGATGTAGGTTCAGGAAAAACAATAGTTGGTTTTTTTGTGGCAGTCAATATAATTGAACAAGGAGGACAAGTTGCTTTTTTAGCACCAACAGAATTGTTAGCAAAACAACACGCGGAAAATGCTGCAAGACTTTTAGAACCACTTGGTGTGCGTCTTGCTTTTTTAACAGGTAATATAAAAGCAAAGGGACGAAGACAATTGTTACTTGCTTTAAAAGAGGGAGACTTGGATTTAGTAATTGGAACGCACGCACTTTTTTCGAAAGATATTATTTACAAAAACTTAAAGCTTGCGATTATAGATGAACAACATCGCTTTGGAGTTTTGCAACGACAGGCAATTATTCAAAAGGGCGAGGAAAGTTCTCCTGACAAAAAAAGTCCGCACGTTATAATGATGAGTGCCACTCCGATTCCGCGTTCTTTAACTCTTTCGATTTTTGGAGATATGGATGTTTCACTTATTAAAACAAAACCACTCGGGCGAAAACCTATTATCACCTATGTTTCAAAAAAAACAAATGTCCACAAAATTTATAATTTTGTAAAAAATGAAATTATCGCAGGGCATCAAGCATATGTGGTATCTCCTTTAATAGATGAGGAAGGCGAAAGCGAATTACGCTCCGCAACGGAAATTTTTTCTAATCTTAAAAAATTTTTCCCTAAATTTAGACTTGCACTTTTACACTCAAAAATTGAAACGGAGCAACAAGAAAAAACAATGTTAAGTTTTAAAAACGGCGAGATAGATATTTTGGTTGCAACCAGTATTATCGAAGTGGGCGTTGACGTTCCAAATGCAACCTGCATTGTAATTGAGCAGGCGGAGCGTTTTGGGCTTGCTGCCCTTCATCAGTTGCGTGGGCGTGTCGGACGTGGGGAGGCACAAAGTTATTGCTTTTTAGTTTACGGCAAAAATAATGCTAACGAGCTAACTGAAAAAGGTGTAGAGCGTTTACGAATTTTGCGGGACAGTAATGATGGTTTTGAAATTGCAGAAAAAGATTTGGAACTTCGAGGACCCGGTGATATTTTAGGCGTTGCACAATCGGGTTATGATTTGGGTTTTAAACTTGCCGACCCGCATCGTGATTTTAAGATTTTGCAAGAAGCAATGAGGGCAGCTTTTGATTTAATTCGTCGAGAAAAAAATATTTCATCGCTGTAAAAACTTCATTTGTTTACATTGTATTGATGTAAAGGGCATCTTTGAAAAGAGCGTATTACCTTTATATCAACTATGGTAAATGTCGAAATAAGTTTTTTGAGATACCCATTAAATAAAACCATTTTCCGCTAAAAAGCTTTTCGTTATAGGATTTTTTTCACAGTTCTTGGATGCGGGGTTCAAACCCAAAAGTTTTTCAACATACTTTCCAATTATGTCTGCTTCTAGGTTTACAAAGCTTCCGACCTTTTTATTTTTTAGGCTTGTGTTTTCTAAGGTGTGCGGAATTATCGAAACACTAAACCCCTTTGGAAAAACTTTTGCAATTGTCAAGCTTATACCGTCTACAGCAATCGAACATTTTTCTATTACATATTTTATAATATTTTTAGGCGCCTCGAATTCATAAAAAAAAGCTATATCACTTTTTTGTATTTTTAATATAGTTCCAACACCGTCAATATGTCCAGAAACAATATGCCCACCAAAACGCCCATTTAATTTCATAGCTCGCTCTAAGTTTACGCTTGCATTTACAGTTAAACTTCCTAAGCCTGAGCGTTGTAAAGTTTCGCTAGCTATATCTGCTTCAAAAGCTGAAATTGAAAGTTGAGTAACCGTTAAACAAACACCATCAACAGAAATACTGTCGCCTATCTTTGTCCCTTCTAAAACTGTTTTTGCCTCAACCCAAATTTGAGCGGAATTCTGCCCATGCCTTATTTGCTTTACCTTTCCTACTTCTTCAATGATGCCTGTAAACATAGTTATTTTCCCACCTCCGTTTCAAACAAAAAATCCTTTCCGAGCTTTTTAAGACAGGCTTTTTCAAAACAAAAAGCTTCTTGTACTTCTTTTATTCCCTTGCCTTCAACAGGCGTTTTTGCTTCAGCCCCTCCAAAGATTTTAGGGGCAATAAAGGCATATACTTTTTGCACTAAGTTTTCGGCAAAAAAGCTATAAATTAAATTTCCTCCCCCTTCTACAAAAAGACTACTTATTTTGAGCTTAGCAAGTCTATCCATAAGTTCCACTAAATTTACCCTACCCGCTTTTTTAGATAAAACCCAAACTTCACAGGCTTTAGTTTTAAATCTTTTTATTTTTTCAGCATCAAAAGAGGTTGTAACGATTATCGTTTTATACTTATGAGCCGTTTTTACAAGTTGACTTTCTAGTGGAGTTCGTAAATTTGTATCACAAACTATTCTCATAGGATTTCGCCCCGCTCCATGTGCTGTCAAAAGAGGATTATCCGCCAAAACTGTTCCCACCCCCACAACTATTCCATCATAAAGAGAACGCAATTTATGTACATAGTTTCTCGCAGGCTCTCCAGTAATCCACTTAGAATTACCAGCCTTTGTTGCTATTTTTCCGTCCAAGGTCATTGCATATTTTACCGCAACATAAGGTTTTTTTTTAGTCATATAATGAAAAAACACAGGGTTTAAAGCATCGCATTTTTCACGCAAAAAACCTTCGACCACTTCTACTCCCGCTACCCGCAAGTCTTTAAGCCCCTTTCCTGCTACCATAGGATTCGGATCTGCACTCCCAACAACAACCCGCTTTACCCCTGCATCCAACAAAGCTTGAGTACAAGGTGGTTGCTTTCCATAATGGCAACAAGGCTCCAAAGTTACATACATTGTCGCTCCTATCGATGAATGTCCCAACCTTTCACAATCCAGCAATGCCTGCCTTTCCGCATGAAGTGCTCCATAACTTGCATGATAGCCTCGTCCTATAATCTTTTTATCCTTGACTAAGACTGCCCCAACAAGTGGATTTGGCGAAACCTCTCCCCTACCCTTTTCAGCCAACTCAATCGCCAATTCCATATAAGCCTCATCCCTCACAGAATTCAAAACGCCTCCATTAAAATAATACAACTTGCCTAAAATTAAGTCAAGTCTTGGTAGGAAATAAAGTTTTTTGGGGTTCCCATTTTTAAATGCCTATTTGCGAGCGGTTGGGCTATTCGGGGCTATCGGTATTTTTGCACATAGATAAGATGCAAATGTACAGCGAAAGCATTTTTGAAAAATTAGAAAAACATTCGTTTTTTTTAAAATAGACGAGTTTTTTTGTGAGCAAAAAAACTAACTAATTGCTTTATACTTGCCCGACATTCTTGTCGGGCAAGATAAGCGTTTTTGCAAAGCTTTTACGCTACAGCGAGGAGCGTAGCTCTTGTCCCGACTTTGCCATTTCAGCATTGAAAACTAATTCGCTAGTTTAAGACTCCTTGCCCATAATTAAGACTAAATAAAAAAGGGACTGTAAAAAATCAGACCCAATTTTACTAGCCTTTTATAATTGTGCTTATGATTTGATAATTTCTTGTCCCTTTTTTGTGCTACATGTCCAGTTAAGAACTGTAGATGCAAGAAAGAGAGATGTGATTACACCTGAAATCAAGCCGACTAAAAGCACTTCTGCAAAGTCGCGGGTTGAACCTTCGGTAAACAAAAACAGTATCAAAACTGCCAACATTGTTGTTATGGATGTGATAATACTTCGTCCTAAAACTTCGCTGACAGATTTATCGATAATATTGGAGCCAATCATGTCGGGGAAGAGGCGGGTATTTTCACGAATTCGGTCAAACATAACAACGGTGTCGTTTACTGAGTAACCTACGATTGTAAGGAGTGCTGCAACTGTAAAACTTGAAAACTCTATCTGCGTTACAACCATATAAACAATCATTGTATAAGAGTCAAATATAAGTGCGACAGTAGTGGCAAGAGAAAAATTCCACTTAAAGCGTATCATTACATAAAGGAAAATCAACAACAAGGAAGCAAGTACTAGGATAACAGACTGTTTCATAAGGGCTACAGAAAACTGAGAACCCATAAAATCAGCAGTTAAAAACGCGTAATTATTATTCCCGTAACTTTCGTTTAAAGCCGAACTTAAAACCCGTTTTAAGTTATCGCTTGTGTTTTTTGCGTCATCGGTGTCTGCCAAGCGAATTTGGAAAGTACGTAAACTATCCTCGCCGGCTTGTTGAACAGTTATACCGGGAATACTCGAAAGACTTTGGCGAACTGAATCACTAGTTAGAGCTTGTCCCGCTGCTTCCAAGCTATGTAAGTTTAGGGGCTTTTGTGTAATATGCAAAGACTCGGTTCCACTTGCAAAAAGGGAGTTAAGTGCAACCTTATCGTGTCCAAGGCTCGTAGCTTTTAAGCCCGCTATATTTTCAACACTGGCTAAAAAGTCTGCAACAGTTTTATATTCGCTATACAAAAAACTGTCGGTTTTGCTTTCGCTTGTTAGGGAAGTTGTTACAAGGTGCAAGCCCTTTGCATCTTGAGAAAGCGAAACCTTATCGTTACCCTCATAGCTCAATGAAAGAACTGCAGGTGCAAATCGTACTTGTGCAACTAAACCTGCTTGAAAGTCAACACCTTTGTTTATTCCTCTTGTAAAAATTAAAGCAACACCACCTACTAAAAGAGCAAGATAAAAAACAGTTGTTAAAATATGAAGTTTGCTAAATTTGAAAATCTTTTTCATTAGTTATACTTCCTCCAGCTAATTTTAATGTTTTTCAGTTTAATTGTTTCTGTTCCAAAATCAAAGATTAACCTTGATACAAAAAGTGCTGTAAACACTGAAGAAATAACACCAATTGCTAAGCTATAAGCAAAACCTTTTATTGTACCTGTTCCTAAAACCGAAAGAAAGGCTGCTGCAATAAAGGTTGTAATATTCGAGTCCATAATTGCCCAAAAAGCTTGGTCAAAACCTGCATTGATAGCTACAGCTCGGGACTTGCCCAAAAGTAGCTCTTCTTTTATTCGCTCAAAAATAACAACATTTGCGTCAACCGCCATACCTATAGTTAATATCATACCTGCAATACTCGAAAGGCTCAAGGTTAAGTTAAGTGCAGAAAGTATACTAAACATAATATAAAGGTTCAAAATTTGTGCAACGCAAGCATTGATACCCGCTTCCAAATAATACACAAGCATAAAAACAAATACAGCAATCAAGCCCCAAAAAAGAGCATTTAAGCCTTGGTCAATTGACTGTTTTCCCATTGTAGCACCTATTACTTGTTGGTTTTCCAGTTCTAGAGGAACGTTTAACCAAGCTGAGCGTAAAACAGCTTTTAAGTTTTCCGCTTCCTCGGCAGAAAAGCCCGTAATCATACCTCGACCACCTGTAATTGGTGTGTTAATATTTGGGGCGGATTTTATCTTTGTATCCGAAACTATAGCTAAGCGTTTTTTTTCGTTTTCAGTTGTAAGCTTGGCAAAAATATCAGCACCTTCACTGTCCAATGTAAACTCTACTATCGGCTGTCCCGTATTGTCTCGGGCTGTTTCAACAGAAGCTAAATACTTCCCTTCCAAACCCGGTTTCTTTTTTACAACTAAAAACGGTTGTGCTTCGTTTCGTTGGTCTATTCCATAAGCGTCCTTATAATAAACGCCAAGCACCATTGTGTCCTCGGGAATAATTGTCGGATCAATTAAATTATAATTAGCATCAAAGGTTGTAGCCTTGTTTGCATTGTAATATTGATAAAACTGGTTTGTTGCCTCCTCATCTACAATATGAAACGCAAGAATACCACGTCCCATAATTATAGAACTAATGAGGTCAGCATCTGTTGCTCCGGGAAGCTCAATGTAAATACGATCTTCTCCTTGCTGGCGAATAATAGGCTCGGAAAGTCCAAAGCGGTCAATTCGTCCTCGCAGGGTTTCGATTGCTAAAGCCATAGCTTCTTGGCGAGTTGTTGCACTAACCTGTCTTTTTTCTTTTTGCTTTTCAGCTTTGTTATCTTCAGACTTTGGCTCTTCAGTCTCCGAATCTGTCTCACTCGACTCGTTTGTGTTTGTAGTTTCTACCTTTGGAGTTTCTTCATCAGGAGCAACTTCTGCTACATTTTCAATTGCAGAAAGGTCGGCTTTTATAATTAAACTCATTCCGCCCGAAAGGTCTAAGCCTAGCTTTACAGCATTTGCTTGTTGTCTTTTTATTTTTAAGATTCTATCTCGATAAAAGCCTTCTATTACATTTGCAATTTCTTTTCGAGCTTGCGTTTCTGAAACACTAGGAAAAGCTTTTAAAACTTCCGTAGCCGTCCAAACAGAAGGATTTTCAAGTTTTAAACTTTTGTTATTTTTTTGGGCTTGCTTAATAAGGGCTGAAAACCTTTCTTTATCCAAAGCCTCTGTTGAGGCAGATTTTGCAGCATTTATTAAAAAATCAAGATCCTTACTAGCCATACTTACGGCATAGTCTCTAATTTTTTCACGTGACTCGGTTGCCAAAGCCTTGTCTTCCTTGCTTGTCCAAAAATACCAGCGTAGAGTTGGTAACAAAAAAAGAAAACACAGAGCTAAAACTAGCAACACGATCACCAAGCGTGTTCGTTTTTTCATTTATTCCTCTTAATTTTAACTTTAAACAATCGGTCATTTTTTTAAAAGCCAATTGTTTAAGAATTATTTTTTATCAGCCTTGTCTTTTTCTTGCTCAGCCTTATCTAAGAAGACATTGGCAATTGCAGCACGAGTCATTTTAATCTTGCAGTTTTCATCAACCTTTAAGATTATTGTTTTTTCGTCCACCGAAGAAACAGTACCGTGTATCCCACCAATAGTAACAACCTTATCACCTTTTTTCAGGGCGTTAAGCATTTCTTGTACTTTTTTTTGTTCCTTTTTTTGCGGACGAACAATCAAAAAGTAAAATATAGCTCCCATACAGAGCATCATAAGAATGGGCACAAGATCAGCGTAACGAGCTTTTGCCATTAAAAAATTAAACAAATTCATAAAAACCTCTTAAATTTTAATTTCAAGACTACATTGTAACAAAAAACTACACAAATGTCAATATAAGATATTAAATATTTTTTAGCTAATTTAGCCATTTTATGACTTGTCCGTATTTTGTGAAAATTTTTACAGTACATTTTTGTACATTATTTATAGTTCAAAATCTTGATAATTACTGAAAACTTTCAAAAGTTGCTAATATTTTTTTTAAATCTGTCGAAAACTATATTGTAGATTTTTGGAGGAAGAATGATTAGAGGTTGGTACACAGGTGCAAGCGGAATGCTTTCCCAGCAAAATCGCTTGGATGTAATTGCAAATAACTTAGCAAATGTTGACACAACTAGTTACAAACGGGAAGTCGCTGTTAGCAAAAACTTTTCAGAGCTTTTGTTGAGACGAATCAATGATGATGGAGTTTTGAAAAATCCTTTTGGTTCTCAGGATGTCGCTCCGATTATTGGGAAGTTAGGTTTAGGGGTTGAAACTAACGAAATTTTTACAGAGTTTGAACAAGGTTCATTAAAGCAAACATCGTCCCCATCAGATCTTGCCATTGAAGGCGGTGGCTTTTTTTGTGTAGAAACACCAAATGGCGAACAATACACTCGTAACGGAAATTTTATAGTTGGTGTGGAAGGCTACCTAATGACAAAAGAGGGCTTTCCCGTTTTGGGCGAAGACGGCAGACTTTTTTTGCAAGACATGGAATTTATAGTTCGTCAAGACGGAGATATTTACGCTCGACCGATTGCAGACCCAGAAGCAGACGCCACCTTTGTTGACCGCTTAAAAATTGTCGAATTTGAAAACGAACGTTTTTTGACAAAAAAAGGCAGTTCTTTTTATTTACCCTCCGAGCTTTCAGGTGATGCAATTTCCGCCGAGGGCCCCGCTCGTGGCGTGGTAGTTCAAGGTTATATTGAAGCGTCCAATGTAAATGTTGTAAATGAAATGGTTCGAATGATTGATGTAAACCGAGCTTATGAAGCCAACCAAAAAACTATCCAAGCTCAAGACACAATGATGAACAAACTTTGGAACGAAATTACTAGATTGAGGTAATTTTATCTATAGGTAAACCCCAAGAGCATTTTCTTCTATCACAGAAAAATGTCAAGCTTTAAAACTTTGCATTGTCGGGAAAGTTTATAGCTAAAAAGTTTGTTCCATCTACAAAATTTAGTTGTAACATTTTTACAACTTGAGCTTTTTTGCGTAAATCTTTTTCGTGTGCTTCGTTAGGAAGCACACGCCTTTGTCCAATTGCAGAGCGTAAAACGGTTTTAGCATTTTTCGATTTTACAAAAATTTTCGGGCAAAATTTTTGTGTGTGTCAAAGCGTAATACATATTTACGCTCAAGCTTTTAGTGTATGAAAAAAACGCTAGAGCTTGAATCGTAAAATACTTTATAGCTAAGTTTGCAATTGCAAAAGTTTTTTAGCAAGGGTAACCGCTTCAACTGCATCACGCGAATAACCGTCCGCTTTTATTTTGTCAGCAAATCCTTGCGAAATTGGTCCTCCACCAATCATAATTTTGAATTTGTCGCGAATGTTTTGTTCTTCAAGTTTTTCAATAACGCGTCTCATATTTGGCATTGTGGTTGTCATAAGAGTCGACATACCAATTATGTCCGCCTGCTCTTCAACAGCAACCGAAACAAACTTGTCGACAGGAACATCACGCCCCAAGTCAATTACTTCAAAACCTTCGGTTTGCAACATTGTCTTTACAAGATTTTTTCCAATGTCGTGTGTGTCGCCTTGAATTACACCCAGCACAATTTTATGTTCAGGCTTTGTAGATTTTTTTTCCAAGTGCGGACGCAAAACTTCAAGAGCGTTTTCCATTGCATCCGAACACAAAAGAATATCAGTCACAAAATATTCTTCTTGTTGAAACAATTCTCCCGCGCGTTTCATTCCGTCAACAAGACCGTCCATAATTGCATCAAGAGCAGGATATCCTTCGTCAAGATAATCCTGTGCAACCTGTGCAATTTTTTCATCTTCGTATTCGAAAACATAGTCCGAAAGAATTTTTAAGTATTTATCTTTTTCCATAACTCTCCTCCATATTATAATTCAGGAAAATAAGAACTTTTAATAAAAAATTTTTGGTAATCATTATCCAAACTCAAATCACTAAATTCAATTTTGTTTTTTAACTTCATTAAATTATTTCTTTTATTTACATCAAGCAAACTAGCAATTGCGCCACCCAGTGAAGTGTTTTTTGCATAAGTAATTTTTTCAGAATTTACAGTTGGTAAAAAACCTGTTTCGAGCAACATACTTTTTGTAAGATGATTTCCAAACTGTCCTGCAATAATTATTTCATCAAGTTCATTGGCTGACAAATTAAACTTGTCCAACAAAATTAAAATACCCGAAAGAATTGCTGTTTTTGAAAGCTGTACATTGCGAATATCTTTTTGGGAAATTAAAACATCTGGTGCAAGTTTTATAAAAGTTTTATCATTTACATTTTCTAAAAAATTTTTTCTCACATCATCGTTTGATAAAGAATTATACGAAACAAGCCGTCCACGCTTATCGATCAATTTTGTGTGTAAAGCCTCACGAATAAGTGCTAAAATTCCTGAACCGCAAATTGTTTTTGGAACATCTTCAGCAATAACTTTTAAAACTATTTCGCCAGTAGTTATGTTAAACGAAATATCTTCGACAGCTCCCTTTTGTGCTCGTGAACCGCAACTGATATTCATTCCTTCAAGTGCGGGACCTGCTGCACAGGAAGTTGCAAAAAATTTGTCCTCGTGTTTTAAAACCAATTCGGTATTTGTTCCAATGTCAATGAACAAAGTATTTCGTTTTGCTTTTTCAATTTCTACAAAATTAATTCCTGAAAGAACATCTGCACCAATGTACGAAGAAATAGAAGGCAAAATTAAAACTTTTGTATACGCCCCGATTTTCAAATTTAACTTTGAAGAATGAAAACTCAAATTCGAATCAATAACATTTTTATATGGAGCTACTCCCAAACTTTTAGGGTTAACGCCAAGTAGCAAATGGTTCATAACTGAGTTTGCTGAAAAAACAATTTCATAAATTTTGTTTGCATTTATTTTTGTTTCATCAATCATTTTGTCAACAGCATTTTGAATTGACTCAATAATAAGATTTTGCATTTTACAAACATTTGCTACATTTGTAATTGCAGCGGAAATCCGCGTAAGTACATCGGCACCAAATTCAAGTTGTGGGTTTATAAACTGTTGCGTGTTTATAATTGTTTTTTTGTCGACATCTAACAAACTTGCAATAATTGTTGTCGTTCCAATGTCAACAGCAATAGCGTAACAATCAGAATTATTTTCCTCAACAATTGCAATAAGTTTTTTATCTAAATATATCCCGACATAAGTTCCATTAACAGTTTTTATATTTTGCAAAATTTCAAAACTCAATTTGCCAAAAGCTTCTTCGTATTTTTGTGCCCAAGTTTTATTTTCGTTTGGCAGGGGTTCTAAAATTTCTTTTGTACTTTTTGTAATTACAGGTGTGTCAAACTTATCAAAATTAATTTCACTTGTTGTAAATCCTTCAGCTTTTTTTATTTGCGGAACTTCAACTTTAAAATCTTTTGAAGGTTTTAACATGCAAGCCAAACGATAACCTTTGAGGTTAAATTCTTTTTCTTCAGAAGTGAGTGGAATATTTTCACCTGAAAACTTTACCTTGCATTTACCACAAGTGCCACCGCCGTTACACGGTGCATCGATAAAAACATTTTCTGCTTTTAAAATTTCTAAAACACTTTGTCCGTATTTAAAGTCAAGACTTTTTACTTTATTCTTTATTTTCAATATTGCTTGAGGCATATTCTACACCCATTAAAATATTTTTTATATTTTCTAATTTTGAGCTCATTGCAAGTCCGCAGGCTGGAGCTATAATATCTATGTTTTGTCGAACACGGTTGCAAGCCATTTTTTTTATTGCTTCAGGTTTTGACTTTTCAAGTGCATAAGTACTTATGTTTCCCATTACAGGTCGGTTTATTTTTGCTCTTGCTTCGGTTAATGAAACTATTGCATCAAATGAAAAAGCGTTTGCATTTATTTTATTTAAAAGTTCAAAAACTTTTTTCATTCGTCCGCAAATGTGAACGATAACGGGAACAGGTTTGTCAGTTTGAATTATAGAAATCATTTTATTCATATACTTAACCATATATTCGTCAAAATATTTTGGTCCAAGGATTTCACCCGTACCACTCGGGTCAGAAATTGTAATTACATCTGCACCAGCTCGTGCTTGTTCAAGTGCAAAACGTCCTGTTTCTTCTGTAATAAAATTCAAAAAAGTATGTGCTGTTTCTTTATCTTTTTTAAGTGCAAGGTAAACCTTCAGCGGGTCAACAACACTTGTTCCAACAGAAAAAGGACCGGGTACATTTCCAATTACAGGAATACTGTCATTTTTCAAAATCGAAATTGCTTCAAGTACAGCCTTAGGTCTACCTTGATTGTAATCTATTTTTTTAAAATTTTTTAAATTAAGATTTTCTGCAACATAAGATCTAATATGTGGCTCACAAATATCTGAACCCATATCGCACCCCGCTCCTAGAGCCTCAGCTTCAACACTCATACAAAACGGTACTGCATAATTTTCAAAAAGATTTTCATCAACAACCAATTTAGAAAGAGCTGCCATTGTTTTGCCGTCCGAGTTTGCTTTTGTAAATTGCAAGTTATGTTTTTTTATAAGCTCTGTAACACAAGGGTTCATCATTCCACCGGGACAAATAACTGGCGGACGGTCTGAGCTTGCACCATTTAATATGTTTAAAAGTCTTTCTTTTTTATTCATAAAAAATCCTCCTGCGAAGCTTTTAAAAAATTTGTTGAAAAAACTTTTAAGTTTTTTATTTCAGGATTTGCATTTATACAAAGGTCCCCGAAGATTATTTTTTTGTCTAGCATATTTAAAATTGCGTTTTGCATTTTTTGTTTTTTGACAGGAATACTTTCAGCTCGCATAAGATTTAAATCTTCTATTGCAAAAAACAATTTAGGACAAAGGTAAATTGAAAAATTTGTTTCGTTTAAAATATAGTCAATGAGTTTTAAATAAAAACTTTTAACTAATTTTTCTAAACACTTTGGTCCGATGATTTCAAGTGATGCGACTGGATCAGCGATAGAAATCAATTTGACTGGAAACTTTTTTAACCTTTCGATATAAGCAAAATATTTTTCTAAAAATGTTTTTATAATTTTATTTTGCAATTCAGGATTTTTTCTAAAACTACGAAAAATTTGTTCAATGGGAATTATAAATGACAAAAAGGTAAAAAGCCCGCTCATCTCGTACATAAGAGGTTTGTCGTATTCAAAATCAAAACACTCGCTAATAATTTTGTAATGAGGAACTTCATATGAAAAACTTTTAAGTGAAAATAATTCGTCAACACTTTTTACAAAAGGCTCTTTTACGCGAACAAAAGAATTTTCATTGATAGTTGCACCTTGTAATTCCGCTTCAAGGGTGTCGGTTAAAGGCAAAAATACAAACGAATTATTTTTTGACAAAGCCTCCAATGCTTTTTTATATTTTACTGAGTCCGAAAAAACTTCACGCGGTTCAAATAATTGATTCAAATTTCCGGTGTTGAGTTTATCGTCTCCACTGCATAAATAGTTTCTAATCTTCATTTAATTTTTTCTCATCTATTGGCATATGTGCGTAGTACCTGCCCCATTTCATAAAAGCATCTATGTTTTCGGTTTTAGTTCCTTTAGGAATTTGACAACCTGTACATAAAATGTAACCGCATTTACTGTTCCAAGCTTTTTGTACACAGTCCCGAACTGATTTACGAATGTCTTCTTCGGTACCTAAATAAATTACATCGACGGGTGGAACATTGCCAGTAATTACAACATTGTCTCCCATCACTTGCTTTGCTTCGGTTAAGTCTTCACAATTGTCAATCGAAAAATTTCCGATACCCGATTTTACAACATCTTCCCAAAGCTCACGCGACTTTCCACAAATGTGAATTGTAGGATGCGAGCCACAGTATTTTATAACATCTTGAACATTTTCGGTAAAGTACGGCAGGGAAAATTCTCGGTAATGTTTTAATTGTATGACGCTTGTAGAAGAAACTGGGTCGCAAAAACCCGTACCGAATCCAAGTTTGCCTAAGGCTTTAATGTATTCGCGATTGTTTGCTGTTATAATTTTCATTAGCTTGTGTAAGCTTTCAGGTTTTTTAATCATCCAGCGTAAAAGATCTTCCGTACCAAGTACCGATGCCGCAACTGTAAACGGTGCTGTCATCGATGCACCTATGTCAGCAACATCGCCGATGCGGTCACGAATTTTACACAAGGCTTCCAAAAGAACGGGGAGCTTTCCGTCCTTGTGCGGATTAACAGGTTTAAGCTTTTCAATGTCGGCTTCGGTTTTAACAACGGGTTCTTTTAAGTTTGTAATATTGTCATGCGGATAATTCAAAACTGAACCCATAGCTTCAGCCATTCCGCGAAGCGTCGTAGAAACACAAACACTGTCGTGCTGAAAACGTTCAAACAATGCAACTTCGGTTTTTGCAATAACTTCTGAGTCGGTATAATATTCGTTGGTGGTGTGTCCCAAAAAACCCGCCATCGTTACCCCCATATCAGGAACAATGGGTAAGCGGTCAAGCGGTTCGCCTTTTGAAAAAGCTGTCATACGCTCTTTTGGGGTCATTTCATCTTTGTATTCTTTGTACATAGTCTCCTCCATTTTGTAAATACTTTTCGCTAGTAAAAATCTTTTTAGTACGCGACAAGGATTGTAGGGGTGCGAAACGATTTTTTCAAAAATCGTTTCGCAGTACACGAACGCACGCTATTTTAGTGCGTTCGTACCGACAGCCCCGCAAAGCCTGTTTTTTGTCCGTCTACATTTTTTTAATTTTAAAATTGAAGACGGACAAAAAGTCGCCCAAATAATATTTTAAGTCGATTCCCATTTTTCGTAATTCCAAGGATGTTTTTTTATGTAGCCATCTGCAAATGGAATAAAAATCGAAATGACTGCCGAAATCGCCAACAAAAATTGATACCATAAAAATGGAAATAAGTCAATGGGGCTTACGGCTCCGTCTGTAAAACGACAGGCGATCAAAAGTTGAGCACCGTATGGAATTAAGCCTTGCATAACGCAGGAAAAAATATCAAGTAGTGAAGCGACTCGTCTTGGGTCGACTGAATATTCTTCGGATATTTCTTTTGCAATGGGACCGTCTATTATGATGGACACGGTGTTATTTGCTGTTGCAGCATCTGTAATCAATGTTAATGCGGAGATGCTTAGTTCTGCAGAGCGTTTTCCTTTTATCATACTTTTGATTTTTACCAAAAGCCATTCAATGCCTCCAGCTTGCGTTACCATATACGCAAGTCCACCCGTCAACATTGACAATAAAAAGATTTCAAACATTCCGCTAAAGCCATCGTAAATAAAGTTCGTCCACTGCAAGGCGTCGAAAGCTCCATAAAAAAATCCAATTGCTCCCGAAAAAATAATACCGCCAGTCAAAACCAAAAACACATTCATTCCTGCAATTGCAGAAATTATAACAAATAAATACGGAAGGATTTTTATAATATTAAACTCCTCCGATATAGCTTGAGGCGGATTTACGGGACGACCAAAGATTAAAAGCAAAACAATTGTAGCGAGCATTGCAGGAAGTGTTACCATTAAGTTTACGTGGAACTTATCCTTCATACTAACATTTTGCGTTTGTGTTGCTGCAATTGTTGTATCAGAAATTATTGAAAGATTGTCGCCGAACATTGCACCACCGATTAAAGTTGCTATCATAAGTGGTACAGAAATGCCCGACTTTTCTGCAAGTCCAACTGCAATTGCTCCCAATGCAACAACTGTGCCGACACTTGAACCTGTTGCAGTCGAAATAAAGCTGGAAATAATAAATAAACCTGTGGCGACAAAGTTTGCAGGAATAAGCTTCAAACCTAGATTGACAGTTGCGTCAACTCCACCTATTTTTTCTGATACAACAGAAAAAGCTCCTGCTAGAAGATAAATTAAACACATTGTGATAATATTTGAATCTCCACAACCTTTAATCAATGCGTCAAACTTTTCTTCAACTGTGCCTTTGTGAATTATAAAGGTGGCAATAATTCCAACTATAACAGCAATTGGTCCTTTGAACCCGTAAAAGCCCATCGGGTCTCCCTTTACAACCAAAGTAATTCCGATTCCTAAATACGTTATTATAAAAATTAAGAACGGAAGCAAAGCCAACCCATTTGGCTTGATTTGTTTTTTTTCCATAAATAAACCCTTCCTTATTTAAGTTTTAAAATTTTAAACGAATGATGTACCTAAGGTACTAAAAAAAAATTACGCAAGATTACCAATTTTAGAATATGGTATCAAATAAAAAAATGAAATAGATAAATTTTCATCGATTACCCTCCATTTTATTTTTGGTGATTATATACAATTAAAATAAAAAAGTCAAGCCTTTCAATAAAAATTTATAGGTATTTATTTATTTTTATGTTTTAAGGTGAAATTTTAATAGTTTTTGAATTTACGATACAAAAAAACAAGCTTTTTCAAACTTTTTTTTCAAATTTTGTGTGCATTTAAAATTTTTTTTACTATTATTAGTAAATAGAACAACTTATATAAAAGGAGTTTTATTATGAGTTTAGATGATTTACTTGACCCAAAAACTGATTGGGTTTTTAAGTTGATGTTTACAAAAGGCGAAAAAGGTAACAAGGCTTTAATCAGTTTCCTAAATGCCTTTTTGGCTGGCACCTATGGCGAGATCAAAACCGCCGATGTTTTGAACACGGAAATAATTCGCGATAGCCCAAATGCCGAAACTTACCGTTTGGACTTACTGGTAAAAACCGACAATCGCCTAGTTGTGAACATTGAAATGCAGCAGTTTTGGCAAAGCAGTTACCCTCGTCGTGTAGCGATGTACTTATCCGAAACGGTTGCTCGCTTTTTGAGTTTACACCCAAAACACAATGAGCCACTTTACGCGATAAGTTTTACAGTTTTTGGCGAAAATGTACCTGAAAAAATCCAACTACCGACAGGCTCAAAAGATTCAGGCTTTGAGTTTTTCTATCTTGAATTAAATAAAGAAATAGCGTACACTATGAATAAGCATATTAACAATTACACTGCAAAAGATTACTGGATACGCTTTTTGGCAAACTACAAAAACGACACTAAAACAGATGAATTGGAAACTCTATGTAAACTAAATCAGGGGGTAAATATGGCAAATGAAGTACTACTCACAGTTACCGAAGAAGAACGACGCATTGCACGCGAAATTTCTGAAAACAACTATCAAAGAATGATCAAATTTGAAAGTGAAATAGCTAGAGAAAAAGGTCTCGCTGAGGGATATGCAGAAGGGCATACCGAAGGGCGTGCTGAGGGACGAGCTGAAGGTAAACTAGAAAAAGCTCGAGAAACGGCGAAATTGTTAAAACTATTAGGCGACCCAATGGAGAAAATTGTTAAGGTAACAGGTCTTTCCGAGTCCGAAATCGAAGAGTTGTAGATTTGCGAAAAAATGTTGATGGAATGCCTGTAAACTCGCTCCCTTTTGACAAAAATAAAAAATACGGATATTTTTATACATTGTTGACACGGGCTAATACAAATCATTTAGCGAGTTTTTTGTGTTTATATACACTATAATGAACATAATATTATAGCAGGCTAGAAGTTTATTAACAAAAAACTCAAGAGCACACATAAAGCAACTTTACTAAATTTTAGCAAGACCTTATTATTGAGATTTTTATGGGAAGATTTTGCTATGCACCATCAGTTTTGGGTTTATGTCTTTAATTTATGACATAAACTAACTGGAAAAATTTTTTAGTTAATAAGATTTACGGTAAACCGTAAAAGCTGTTTTACTTTTAATTAAAATTTTAAATATACACGATAATTGCACCTAAAACAAAGACCTTTTCTATTGATTTATCAAATTATTACCCAAATAATGTACAAAAATGCAAAAAAGTTTAAATAAATTGCAATATTTCTATAAATTGCAAGAGGTATTGCCCAATTTTCATAAAAATTCTGCAATATTTTCATAAACCTCCAGTGCGGTTAGGTATTTGTGTAGCTTTCTTGGGTAGTTATTCATCCAGTTTTCTATCTCTTGGATTTGCTCTTCGCTA
>JARGFC010000074.1:0-13500 GCA_038397925.1 Treponemataceae bacterium | reverse complement strand
TGCTGCTTGAGTTTCAATACTGCTATTTAATTGTTCAATTGTGCGGATAATTTCTTCCATCGTTGCGGAAGTTTCCGTAACGCTTGCCGACTGATTTATAACCTGTTGTTTTACACCTTCAATATTACTACTTATTTGATTTACAGCACTTGCAGTTTCACTCATATTTGCAGAAAGACTTCCACCAAGTTCTTGCATGCTCACAGTATTACCGCCAACTTTTTTAATCGCAGTACGAATTTTTTCCATTGTTTTATTAAAATAAGCGGACATTTGTGTAAGTTCGTCGTTTCCGCGTACCGGTAAGCGTACTGTTAAATCTCCTTCGCCTTCTGCAATATTTCGCAGAGCATCAACTGTTCGATTAAGCGGTTTTGTAATTGATCGTGCTATAAAAAACAGCGTACAATGAGCAACAAGCAAAACGACAATATTAAACACCAGCAGCTTTATTCGCAAAGCAATCAAAGGAACTTGATGCTCTTTTACATCTTGAGTAATAACAACCGTCCAACCAGTTTCTTCTATTTTTGCAAAGCTACCAACTCGGTCAACCCCGTTGTGATTAAAACTTATTAAACCAGATTCTTCGGCAATCGCCTTACTCATTGCAGCGGCAAGACTTTTCAAACTAGGATCGCTTTTTGCTTCCTCAATTCTGTTAACTTGTTTTGTTACAAAATCCAAGTTTTTATTTGCAATATGCGTGCCGTTTTTATCCAAAATATAAATTTGACTTGTTTTTCCTTCAAGATCAAATGATGATAAACTATCTAAACTTATATAGGTTCCATCTATAATCACTTGAAATATTCCATTAAAATTATCATTAAAATCTGAAATTGGAACACTGATTATGGAAACTAACTTTTTGTCCACTGCATCCATCATTGGAGATGAAAAGTGATTATTTTTTCCACCATTTGAATCGATAAACCAACTTTGCTTAGATACATCTATTGTTCCACTTGAAGTATACAACCGACCTCGAGCATCAACAACCAAATGCTTAATTTTTCCACCTTCTTGTGTTAACCGTTCAATCGCTTCTGCTTTTTCTGAAAAACTGATATCAGGGTCTTGTATTATATTTGAAAGAGAAAGCCCTCCAGCGTACTCCCACCATTCACGCACATGCCCACCAAAAAGATTCGCAGAATTATTTGCCGAAGCAATCAAATCGCCTTTCAATTCTTTTTCAAGTATATCTTTAACGGATAGGTCTACAATGACCCCCAAAAGTATAACACTGAAAAATATCAAAGCCCCTATAAAATAAAGCCGTATACGGATAGACGATGTTTTATTTTTTCGTTTCCTAGTTGCCCCCTGCTTTTCCTGTGCGAGGGGCACAATATTACTAGCTTTTTCCATATCTAACAACTCCTCTTAGCAATGTTTTGCGTTTTTTTAGCTAAATGCTTAAATTATAATAAAACTTTTATTTTTTGTCAATAGTAGAATGATAGAAACGCTAAAAATGTGCGTCGT
The DNA here is from genome assembly GCA_038397925.1 of Treponemataceae bacterium. GTDB lineage: Bacteria > Spirochaetota > Spirochaetia > Treponematales > Treponemataceae > Treponema_B. The sequence continues at coordinate 12,009 of JARGFC010000074.1, read as the reverse complement.
CCAAAATAATAATATCCACACGCCTATTATATGCTCTACCTTCTGCGGTTTCGTTAGAAAATTGTGGTTGGGTGTCAGAATAACCTGCCACTGAAAAACGATTTTCATTAGCACCAAAATCAGTTATATAGTGTAGAACGTTCACCGCTCGGGCAGAAGAAAGCTCCCAATTGCTTGCCCAAACATCGCTATTTGCTGGTGTGGAGTCAGTATGTCCTTCGATGCGAAATTTTCGTCCCGCTACCACATCAGACGACAAAAATTGTGCTAGATGAAGGATTGTTTCGCGGGTTTCTTCAATATTAATGTCGGCACTACCATCCTTAAAAAAAGCATCTCCAGAAAGCGAAATCACCACACCTCGTTCATCGCTCGTAATACTTAATTTGTTGCTTTTAATTTCAGGAGTAAAAAGCGCAACAGCTTTTTTCAAAGCTGTCCCCATTTTAGTTCCCCTGTCTTGAGAGGGTAAAGAATTAATAGTATTACCTAAATCGGAAGCACGCCCAGTGCTAAGATTAACTCCTCCCCTTGTCGGGTCACCTGAAATTGAAGCCATCGCTTGAAGCTGCATTTCGTCAATTTCATCGGGATTAAACAACATAACAAAAAAACACAACACAAGCGTAATCATATCCGCATAAGTTGTAAGCCAGCCCTGTTCAGCTTCTTTTGGTTCTTTCTTTTCTCTTGCCATAATCCTTATCTCTCCTTTATTCTAGTCCAGTAAAAACTCTGCTTCGATAGCTTCAGCATCTTTTGGACTGAGATAAGACATAAGCTTTTGTGTTAAGTTTCGTGGGTGATCGCCCGCTAAAATTCCTAAAACCCCTTCAATAATCATTTCTTTTGCACGCACTTCGTTGTCGTTGTGATGTTGGAGTTTGGTTGCCATTGGAATAAAAAGCCAGTTAGCCATAATCGAACCGTAAAAAGTTGTGACCAAAGCTGTCGCCATATTTGGTCCTAACGATGACTTATCTTCAAGATTAAGCAACATACCAATCAAACCCATAACTGTTCCCAACATACCAAAACCCGGTGCCAAGGTTGCCCATGAGTTCAAAAAAGAAATCCAAACTACGTGACGCTCTTCTAACTGACTTAACTCATTTTCCATCAAAGCACGAATCGCATCACCGTCCATTCCGTCAATGGCATTTTGCAAACCTATTCGCATAAACCTATCTTCAAAGTCGTCAATTTCTTCTTCCAAAGAAAGCAAACCATTTCGACGACTCTTTTCAGAAAGAGCAATCAACTTTTGAACAAGTTCTTTTTCCTTGTAGTCATATTTTTTAAAAACCCTACCACAAACTTTAAAAATACCTAAAACATATTCCAAGGGATAGGAAATGTACAAACACATGTACGAACCACCGATTGTAATAAAAACCGATGACAGGTCCCACAAGCCCCCGAGTGAGCCACCAACATAGCCCCCCAAAATAACAACTGTAATACCACCAACAATACCTATAAACGATGCTATATCCATACCAAGTCCTTTGTTTTTAGTAGCAGGGATTTGCCAATGTCCGTATCAACTCCCCGCCAGATTGTAACATTTTTTTAAATTTTAATAAAGCCTTTTATCTTTATTGCTTTTATCGGAAAAAAAAATAAAAAATTTAGAGCTATTTGTTTTTATATAATATTTAAATCTTGACAAAACAAAAATCTTGATGTACCATTTTATTATTCATAAATAGAATTTAGGAGGTTCTATGAATAAAACTAATAAAAAGTTTGGCGACATTTTGGTAGTGAGTTTCGCACTTTTTGCTATGTTCTTTGGGGCTGGGAATTTGATTTTTCCGCCACAATTGGGAGCAGTGTCAGGCGGGAACTGGGTAGTAGGATTTTCGGGCTTTTTTATTACGGAAATCGGTTTAACGGTTTGTGGCTTGTTGGCGATTATTCTTTCTGACGGCGATGTTGAAGTCTTGGCGGAGGGTTTGCCTGCATGGGCTTCAGCAGTTATTTTCGGGACTGTAGTTTTGATAATAGGTCCGCTTTACGCTGTACCCAGAACGGCTGCGGTTACTTTTGAAATTGCCTTTCAGCCTGTTGCCGAAAGCAGTTTTTTGGGTCCTGGTGTGTTTATTACAAACATTGTTACAAACATTATATTTTTTGCAGTTACCTTGATATTTGTTATAACGCCCAGTAGCATAATAGACAAAATTGGGAAGTTTTTAACACCCTTTTTGTTATTTGTTTTGGCAGCAATAATTTTAAAAGGGATCTTTTTTCCTCTTGCTCCGATTCCTGAAGAAGGCAGCGAGCATATTTTTGCACTCGGAGTACGAGAAGGTTACCAAACCATGGACGCCCTTGGGACTATACTTTTTGGTGTAATGGTTATAAATACAATGCGCGAAAAAGGTTATACTGAAAAAAAATCATTATTCAAAATTTCCATTTTTGCGAGTATCGGTGCTTGTATAGGCTTAACTCTGGTTTACGGCGGGCTTGCTTTTTTAGGTGCCACATCAACTTCGGTTATTTCCACTACCGATCGTGTTGTAAGAATCAGAGGAATCGCTGAAACCTTGTGGGGACCGATCGGAAGTGTACTTTTGGGCTTTTCGATTGCTTTGGCTTGTTTAACAACAGCCATTGGTTTGATTGCTGCCGTTGCCGGATATTTTCACAAAAAGTTTAATATTCCGATGAAACCAATGTTTATTGTTTTTACGATTGTAAGCTTTTTTATTTCGATAGTCGGGGTAAATCAAATTATTACGATTGCAGCACCTGTTTTGGAAATTGTGTATCCGATTGTTATTGTTTTAATCTTTATGACCTTTTTACGAAATGTCCTCCCAAACTTTTGGTTTAAACGAGGAGCTGTAATTGCTACATCTGTAGTCGGAGCGGCTTTGGCTCTTTCAGCCTTTGATGCAACTTTTAACACAAATCTCGTGCCCACAGCTCTGCAAACAATTCTTGAAAAACTTCCGTTTTATAGTTTGGGCTTTGCTTGGATTTTACCTGCTATTGTTTCAGGGCTTGTGGCAGGCTTTGCAGCAATGGCTTTGCAAAAAAAGTAAATTTGTTTAACGCCACATAAATTTTACATATTCAAAACAATTTTGTTTTCGTGTTTTAATTGTAACATTTATAAGAAAAGTTTCTTTGCTACAAAACTTTTTCCTCTCACTTTTGGATGAGTGAGAGGTCTTAAACTCACGCTGAGAATTTTTCGCGAAGTGGCAAACTTATCCTGAGAACTTGCGTTTGAGATTTTTACGCTTAATTAGAGCGAGTCCCTGCAATAAAACTCGCTATAAAGTCCATTTAACAAAAGAGCAAAACGCAAACCAGCAACACAGAACCTAACGCCACTCTTGACATTTTTTTTAAAGCCCCCCCCGAGCGTACCCGCCTTCTGCTCTCATCGCTTACGAGTTTGCTTGCACGGCTCTTGTTTGCTTAAGCGGGAATTTTTTGTAGAAAAAATTCCCGCCTTCGTTGCCAGATTTGCGTTGAAGCTCATCGCTAGCTTGTGACCGCTCACCCATCCAAAGCTCACCTTAAAAAAATGTCCATATTTTTTTAAGGTGAACAAGTTTTTTTGCTCACAAAAAAACCTGCTAAATGCTTTGTACTAGCTCACCCATCCAGAGTGAGCGGAATAGCGTTTTTCGCATAGCACAGACAAGTCGTACAGTTGTTAATACATCATTGTCTTGCAAACTTGCAAAACTCAAACAGCTTTTTAATTACCCTTTGCAATTTAACGCTTTTTCGATAAAGGTCCAAAACAAGGCGTGTGGCTTATTTGGGCGGGATGCAAACTCAGGATGAAACTGGGTTGCCAAAAAGAAAGGGTGCTCCTTTAATTCGATTATTTCGATCAATGAATTATCAGAATTTATTCCAGAAAAAACCATTCCTGCTTTTTCAAACGCAGCCTTGTACTTGTTGTTAAATTCATATCGGTGGCGATGGCGTTCGACAACCTTGTCTTTTTTATAAGCATTGTACGCAATACTATTTTTCAAAAGGGTACAAGGATAAAGCCCAAGTCGCAAAGTTCCGCCAGATTTAGACTCGTGTTCGTCTTCAATTAAATCAACAACGGGATAAACACAATCTTTTTCAAACTCGGTGGAGTTTGCTCCTGTTAAGTTTAAAACATTTCGTGCAAACTCAATTACCGAAACTTGCATACCCAAACAAATGCCAAAAAACGGAATCTTGTTTTGTCGAGCGAATTGTGTTGCATAAATCATTCCGTCAACACCTCGTTCGCCAAAACCGCCGGGAACTATAATCCCGTCAAAGCCTGTTAATCTTTCACAAGCTAGTTCCAGCGAAGTAAGCTCTGCAGAATTAAACCAAGAAATATTTAACTTAGCACTGTGAGTAATGCTCGCCGCAGTTAAAGCTTCGACTACACTCAAGTAAGCATCGTGAAGTTCTACATACTTACCAACAAGAGCAATCGAAATTTCGTTTTTTGGATTTTTGTACGAATGAACCATTTTTTTCCATTCATCAAGATTAGGCTCGTTCATTGGTAAATCAAAAAACTTACATATAACCTGTCCCAAGCCATTTTTTTCTAGCATCAAAGGTACTTCGTAAATTGAGTCCGCATTTGTGTTTTCGATAATTGCCCAAACAGGAATGTTTGAAAAAAGGCTTAGCTTTTCCCGAACTCCCTCTGTTATATTTACTTCAGAACGACAAATTAAAATATCAGGTTGAATACCAAAACTTAAAAGCTCCTTTACACTGTGTTGCATTGGCTTTGTTTTGATTTCACCACACCCCTTTAGAAAAGGAAGCAAACCTAAATGAATAAAAATCGTGTTTTCCTTACCAACTTCAAATCTGATTTGACGAATTGCTTCGATAAAAGGTTGTGCTTCAATGTCTCCAACAGTTCCACCAATTTCCGAAATTATAAAATCAGGATTGTTTTCACGCGGTTTTAAGATACGCCTTTTTATTTCATCAGTTACGTGAGGTACTACTTGAACTGTAGCTCCGTTGTAACCACCTGCTCGCTCCCGTTCTAAAATTGCTTGATAAACCTTGCCTGCACTCGTGCTATTGTACTTTTGTAGCGAAACATCGGTAAAGCGTTCGTAATGCCCCAAATCCAAATCTGTTTCGCCACCATCCTCCGTAACAAAAACTTCCCCATGTTGAAAAGGGTTCATTGTACCCGGGTCAATATTTAAATAAGGGTCGAGCTTTTGGTTCACAACTGAATACCCACGACTTTTTAATAATAAGCCAATTGAAGCCGCTGTAATCCCTTTTCCAATTGAAGAAACCACACCACCAGTTACAAAAATAAATCTAGTTCCCATCATATCCTCGAAGTCTACCAAAAATAGTATACTTGAAGTTAATAAAAAGTCTAGTCCAATAAAATAATTTTCCCCTTTGACTTTTCAAAAATTGAGAAAAGTTTTTCCACTAGAGTTTGCTTTCAAAATACCGATAACAAAAGAGTGAAAAAAATACTTGCCTTTTTATTCTTATTTTCTTTTTGCTTTGCCTGTCAGTCGAAACCTCATTTTTATATAACTAAAATTTCACAAGCAGAATTTTCAGCTCTTGTTGACGAGGAAGAAAATTCAAATCAAATTTTAAAAGACAGCGAATTAGACGAAGAAAAAATCGAAGAGGAAAAAATCAGTTCAAGTTTTATTGCTATGCAACTTGATGTAAAAGTTTTTGAACCTCAAGATAAAAATTATTATGATGCAGTTTTGCCAAACAATTCTTTTAGCTTTATTGCATACAAAAATAATTGTGAAATTTTTTTTGATGCCAGCGGAATAAAAAGTTTTACTTGTTTTTTAAATGATGTACAAATAAAAACTGATCAAATTTGTGAAAACGGTTTTGTAAAAGTAAATGTTTCAAGCCTTGTAAAAAATGGGCGAAATATTATTTATGTTTCTAACATTGAAAAAAAACATAATAGTGCAAGACTAAAAATTCGCATACCTTATCCCACTCTGCAAAAAACTAAAGCTAAGATTGAAGGGATAAATTATGAAGTTTTAGAATTTTTAGATGAAATTTTAAAATCCCAAGTTGAAAATAATTTTCCATCGTTACAAATTTTAATTGCAAAAGATGGAACGATTATAAAAAATGATTCGTATGGAAAAATTTTTGACGATAAAAGATTTGCACAAAATAAAATAAAAGCGCCAAAGGTTACAAATGAAACTCTTTATGACATAGCAAGCAACACAAAAATGTATGCAACTATTTTAGCTATCCAGCGATTAGTTTTTTTAAAAAAGATTTCTATTCACGACAAAATTACAAAATTTTTCCCCGACTTTGCCGATGAAAAAAAAGCGAAATACACAGGCAAGGCAGAAATGACTATTGAGCATTTGATTACACATAGCTCAGGATTTCCAGCAGGTGGTGCATATTATTCGCGTAAGCCAGTAAAATCTGCAAATGATAAAACACGAAGAGAAAAAGTTCTCGAGCAAATTTTGAAAACGAGATTGATTAACAATGTCGGCGAAAAAGTAGTTTACTCTGATGTGAACTTTATGTTGCTTTCTTTTATTGTGGAAGAAGTAACAAAAATGCCCTTCGATAAATTTTTAGAAAAAGAAATTTACACACCATTAAATTTAACTCGCATTTGTTTTGACCCACTATCAAAAGGTTTTTCTACTGACGAAATTGCTGCAACTGAAATTGGTTTGGACAGAAGCAAGACGGGCGAAACTTATCAAGGTTTTGCACACGGACATGTTCATGACCCCGAAGCCTTTTTAGCAATGAACGAAGTTTCAGGGCACGCTGGACTTTTTGCTAATGCTGAAAGTCTTGCAGTATTAGCACAAACAATGATAAACGGCGGAGGTTATGGCGGCATAAAACTTTTTAGTAAAAATATCGTAAATGTTTTTTTAAGCTATAGCCAATACGCTCCGTCTTATTCACTGGGTTGGCGTGCACAAGCTAATGATTCTTACAAGTGGGCTTTTTCTACTTACGCAAGTCCACATAGTTTTGGACACACAGGTTGGACGGGAACTTTTACAATGTTCGATGTAGAAAACAATTTAATTATCATTATCTTAACAAATTCAAAACACACAGATTTTGTGAGTAGAATGAAAAGTGAAGGAGATTATTTTTTAGTTAGAGACTACGGCGCAATTACTTCTATTATTTATTCCGCCTTTGGTCAATACGATATCGAATATTTTGCATCAATTATTACTGAAATTGCAAAGCAAAAATTTAATCTCATTAAAACAGAATCGAGATTTAGAAATAACGGAGCATATAACAACCTTGCATCAATTATGCAAATTATAAAAAAGCATAAATTAAAATCTAAAACTTTAAGAGATTTTTTAAAAAGTGAAACTGCAAGCGAAATAGATGATTTGCTCAAAGGAATTCAATAATGAAAAAATATTTTATAAATATAAAATTAAATACAAGTTTTTTTTTGATAATAATTTTTTTAATACTCACCTCTTGTAAAACTTTATCCGATACAACAGAAATAGAAAAGAAAATCGAAACTATAAGTCCAACTCCAGAAGCGAGTTTAGTTTTAGGCATTGAAAGAGTAGACGAATTTTTTGAATATTTTTCTAACAAGCGTGTAGGTTTAATTACCAATGCGACAGGAATAAATAAAGATGGCAAACCCTCGATTGACATTTTATACGAAAAGGTAAATCTTGTTGCCTTGTTTTCGCCTGAACACGGAATCCGTGGAAGCGAAACTGCAGGAAAAAATATTTCTCACACAATTGATAAAAAAACAGGACTTCCCGTTTATAGTTTATACGGCAACACAAAACGTCCAACAAAAAAAATGCTTAAAGATATTGATATTTTGTGTTTTGATATTCAAGATGTGGGCTCAAGATTTTATACATATATTTGGACACTTGCTTATGCAATGGAAGCGTGTGCAGAACAAGGGGTAGACTTTGTAGTCTTCGATAGACCAAATCCAATTGGCAATACTGTCGAAGGAGCAATCTTACAACTACCCTATCGTTCCTTTGTTGGTTATCTACCTATTGCACAAAGACACGGTATGACAGTTGGCGAGTTAGCATCGATGTTTAACACTGAGTTTAAAATTAACTCATCATTAAAAGTTATCAAAATGAAAAATTATTTTTACAATAAAAAATATTCGGATTATAACTTAATGTGGATTCCAACTTCACCAAATATTCCGCATCAAAACACCGCTCTTGTATATTCAGGAATGTGTTTGTTTGAAGGAGTAAATCTTTCAGTCGGTCGTGGTACAACAATGCCTTTTGAATACATCGGTGCTCCATACATAAACGCTGAAAAGTTTTCTGCAAGCTTAAACGCACTCAAGCTAGAGGGGGCTTTTTTTTATCCCGCCTACTTTACACCGACCGACTCACTTTACAAAGGTATCCCTTGCGAAGGTGTGCAAATAATTATTCGAGATACAGAAAAAATCAAGCCTGTTACAATTGCAGTTTATATGTTTGATATTCTAAAAAAAACTTACGGAAAAAATTTTCAAGTCCGTAATGCAAAAAGCAAATACGCTGCAGTAAACTTGCTTTCAGGAACAGCTTATTTTACCGACCCAAATTTTAACACAAAAGAAGTTTTACAAAAAATGCAAAATGATGTCGAGCGATTTATAGAACTTCGCAAGCCTTATATGTTGTATGAGTGAGTGCATTCATTTATCTTTGATGCTTTGGTTATTATTTTTAGTCAAGTTCTGAAAGTTGTGTAAATTCTCTGGTAAACCCAACTTATTATTTTCTCATTCCACAACATTTTTATTATCCCTTCTTTCCCATTATACTCAAATCGAGAAATTTTGGAAGATGGATAAAATTTTAACTCAACAAACTCGGTTGTGCCATATATGTTTTAATTCTGTTTTCTGCTAAAGTAATATACTCTTTGCTAACTTCAAAACCAACATAATGCCTTTTATCTTTTAAAGCAGCAATAGCTGTAGTTCCGCTTCCCATAAAAGGATCCAAAACAATATCATTTTTATATGAGTAAAGTTGTATTAAACGATGTGGAAGTTCAAGTGGATATGGAGCGGGATGACCTATACGTTTTGCACTTTCAGCATTAAATGTCCAAATGGATTTTGTCCATTCCATAAATTCTTCGCGTTGTATACTATCTTCTTTATCTTTTTTTTGGCGTTTATAATCTCCCTTTGAAAAAACTAAAATGTATTCATGGACATCACGAAGTGTTGGATTTGACGCACTCATCCAACTTCCCCAAGCTGTTGATGGGCTAGCACTTGCTGCTTTATTCCAAATAATTTCGCCCCTCATATTAAAACCAATATCATTCATCATTAGAGGAATATAACTTGACAATGGGATATACGGCTTGCGTCCTAAATTGGCTATATTTATACAAGCTCGCCCTCCATTTACAAGCACGCGATAACATTCGGTAAACACATTTTTCAGAAAATTTAGATACTCGTCTAAAGATAAATCCTCATCATATTCTTTTGATACATTATACGGTGGAGAGGTTATCATTAAATGTAAAGAATTATCAGGAATCATATGCATGCATTCAGATGTTCCAAAAATAATACTATCAAGTAATTCATTCGGAAAATGATTTTCAATTACAGAAACTTTTTTTTCTTTTTTTAATTCACTATATAACTTAGAAGCATAAAATTTACTCGAATCATGATTTACTCTACCACTTACACCAAAGCTACTTGTTTCTGTTCCACTTTTATTCATTATAACCTCGTAACAATTCTAAAAATTTTTCTCCTCGCTTTTTGTTGTCAGATTCTTTTGCAGAAATGGTTATTATTTTACCCAAAGTTTCCGTTGAAAGCATTGACGAAAAATAGTGCTTTTTTTCTGATAAAACTTTGTTACATAAACATTCTAGTTCTACTTCATCACTAATGGTTGTAAAACCTTTTTTCTTTGAAGTATGAATAAACTCACTAGTTGTTGGGTTTGGGTTTAAACTATAAAAACCTTGTATAACACCTGTTGCATTTAGATAATCAACTTTTTTTGAATATGATTTTGTTATAGGACTATTTCCTAAAATAATTATAGGAATAGTACTTGCCTTTATACTCGACACTCTTATGTTTATTGCCTTGCCTATCGCTTTTAACATTGAATCTGATCTAAGAAGTGAAGGTGTACCTTTATGAGTTTTATAATCTCCAATTAATTTTATAGTATTCGGTAGTTCGAATTTATAATTGGAAACTATACTCATCTTTATTTCAAAAATCAATTTTATATCTTCTGGCTTTTGAGTAGAATTATTTGTAGTGCAGAAAGCTAAATCTGCTCGGGAGGATTTTGTTAATGAAAGCTCTTTGCAGATTACATCATTTAGTGCATACAAGCCAAATTTCTTTGCAATTGGTTCAAACAACTTTCGGCACCAGTTTTCAGTAAACTGTCCAATAAGTGAGTTTCTACTTTGTAATGTCTGATTTTCAGATGACATTCCTTTAGGTATATAAGCATAATACTCTGATTTCAATTTGTAAAACAATTGCTCAGGAGATGCAAAATTTTTAAGACTGCTTTCAAAAAAACTTTTTTCAATTTTCTCATTCCACAACATTTTTATTATCCCTTCTTTTCCATTATACTCAAATCGAGAAATTTTGGAAGAGAGCTAAGAGAAAGTATCCACTATGATTTTTAACTGTGAAACATATAGCAATGCGTTTAATGAGACAATCAACACATTTTGAAAAAGCGTAAAAAACTTCAGTTTACAATACCTGCCTAATCAATCAGCACAAAAGGCAAGCAAAGCGAATAACTTTTAGCATAAAGTTTTTCTAAAAAGCTTTTAGCCCAAACTACAAGCAAAATTACAAAGTCCCGTATACATAAAAAAACACAGCCGAGCAAAAAAAAGCCTTTACTCGTGTAGTTTGAGCCTTTACACTACCCTTTTGCAGAACCAGTCGCACAAATGCAACCAAGTCTAAAACATTAGCAAATACGAAAAAAACAAAAATGAATCAGCCTATTATTCATCACTATTTTCAGAAGCTCCATTATAATTACGCTCTGGCTTTTCATTTGCCTTGTTTCTAATCCATCGGGTAGATTTTCTAGAACAGGTTTTAGTTTTGTTTTTTCCAAGATGCTTTGGATTTTTACTTCGTCAAAGTTTTATTTTTTGTTAAAAGACGGTGGCACAAAAGTACAATGCTTGCAAATATACAAATCAAACCTATAACTACAAATATATGTTCTGTGAAATGATAAGTTATAAGCGAATTTACAATACTGATAATTACAATAGTCCAAAAGTTTTTAGTTTTTTCATATGTGTAAATCATCATAAAAGAGTGGAGAAGAGCCGATATTCCAGCAAAAACTTTCTCTTCATATGTTGGGCTTAGTAGTCTAGGATCTCTTGCGATAATATGTGCATATCTTAAAATTGCTAGAGAAAAAGATAATAAAAGCATAGCGGTTAGTCTATTAAAATATTCTTTTAAGCTTCGATATATTAAACCTCGATATATAAGCTCTTCGAAAAAAGGCATTAAAATTCCTAAAGGCAAAGTGAGATATAAAAAAATTTCAATAGCAGAATGTTTATCGTAATGATTAAAAATCTTTGCAAGGTTAAAATGCTTTAAATTAGAAAATATAACATTCCAGAAAGAATTGAGGCTATTCATCTCGACAACCTGTCTTACACAATGTAATATAAAAAAACAAGCTTGAAAAAAAGCAAAGTATTTTACAACTGTCCAAATATTCATAGGTTTAAACTTTAAAAATTCGTTATCAGCAGTTTCATATTTGAGGAGTACAACGATACCCGATAAAATTATTACGGCGATTCCTTCTGTTATATTGGATATAGTTTGGCAAAACCGTTACCTTATTCATAAATATAGCGCTCCCCACTAATCTACATAAAAAGCCTTTAATTCCATAGTTTTACCCCACTTATACCCCATTTTAGCCATATTTTAGCCTATTTTTA
>JARGFC010000073.1:0-58130 GCA_038397925.1 Treponemataceae bacterium | reverse complement strand
GTTGATAATTACACAGCACAAGATTTTTGGATACGCTTTTTAGGCAATTACAAAAGCGATGTAAAAACAAAAGCGTTAAAATCGCTTTGCGAAAAGAACGAAGGAGTAAATATGGCAAATGAAGTACTACTTACAGTCACCGAAGAAGAAAGACAAATAGCCCGTGAGCTTTCAGAATATAAGTATCAATTGATGGTTCAAGGCGAACGAGAAGAAGCAAGAAAAGAAGGCTTAGCTGAGGGGTTAAGCAAAGGCGAAGCACGTGGCATACAAAAAGGTGCATACCAAACAAGGTTGGAAACAGCAAAGAATTTGTTACATATGGGACTTTCTGTTGAACAAATATCCAAAGCAACAGGTCTTTCTGAGTTAGAAATTGGTGAGTTGTAGAATTTCCTAAACAGTGAGCACTGAATTGAAAGCCCGTAAATAGCGAGCTTACGAAAAAATCTTGTCCTTAAGCTAGGTTACCCCGCTTAAGCATCACCCGTTAGCAACTATACATTTAACAGAAAGTAGTAGCTGACGGGTTTTTCGTCAATAAAAAATATTGAACAATAATAGAGTTGAGTATTTGAAAACTTATAAGGTTTCAGCCAACTCTTCAGCAAGTTTTTCTAAAGCCTGCAAGTCGCTTTCGACTGGGACGCCCTGCCACTCATAAGGAGGTAGACAATTCCAGTTTAGCTTTTCGATAGCTTGTTCGTATTCCTTTTTTGCACCGCCTATCCAGCCCCAAGAGCCAATGCGTAAAACATTCTTTTTCTTAAAATGTTTTCGCCCAAAAAGATCTAAAATATGAGCCATTGGTGGAAACATTTTGTACTCGTAAGTTGGCATAGCTAGAACGAGTGCCTTAGCCCGATAAGCATCTGCCAAAACATAAGTTGATGGAGTGTCAGGAACTTGACGAATTGTGTATTTTACGCCCCTTCGTTCTAAGCTTCGTACAATGGCATCAACCCCTTTTTTTGTATAGCCATACATTGATCCCCAAATTATGCAAACCTCTTTTTCAAACTCGCAAGTAGAACCATAGCCGGCAAATTTTTTATAAAGCTTAACAATTCGGTTTGGATTTTTCGTCCAAATGATGCCATGACTTGGACACACAATTTGAGTTTGTTTCGGTATCTTGTCAATAGCTTTTAACACAAAGGAATTAAAACTCGCCATAATATTTGCATAATAACGCAAAGCTTCATATTCATACGCTTCTATTTCTTTTTCTAAGTTTTCAGTATCTAAAAGCTTGTCACCTAAATCGCTGTAGCCACCAAAGCAGTCACAAGAAAATAAAGTTTTTTCATCTACATAATAGGTCATCATTGTTTCGGGCCAATGAACATTTGGAGTTTCAAAAAATTGTAAAGTTCCAGAATTATCCCCTAGTTGTATGGTAGAATTATCCGAAACTTCGTACAAGTTTTCACTTATTTTGAAAAAGTTTTTAATAAGTGCAATCCCCTTTGTTGTTGAATATATTTGCAAATTAGGATTTTCCAAAACAGCCCTTTGTATAAAACCCGAATGGTCGGGTTCCAAATGGTTTAAGATTAAAATATCAATATCTTTTAAACTCAAGCCAAGACTTGCTAAATCCTTAATATAATTATTTTCCACATCCTCGCTACCGAGGGTTGCATCTATTATAACATTTTTTGCTCCACGAATTAAATATGAGTTAATTGTAACTCCCGTTGGAACATTCCAAATTCCTTCAAAAAGTAAATTCGGTTTGTTTAAACTTGTGGATATGCAAAAAATATTTTCTTTAATTTTTTTTACACTCATAATTTCTCCAAGTTATTAAATTTATAATTTAATTTACAAGGCAGAGTATAACTTAAAATTATTTTAAAATCAAGCATTCAAGTTTAATATTTTTCTACTTCATCGCTTAAATGTTCTATTTGTACACCAGCTTGCTCAAACATTTTTAAAGTGTCAGCACTGTCATGATAACGCATTTCAGCAACTACTCGTTTAATACCACAATTAATAATCAGCATTGCACAAGTTCGGCAGGGCGTCATCTTACAAAAAAGAGTCGCCCCGTCAATGCTTATACCCCGTTTTGCCGCCTGACAAATTGCGTTCTGCTCGGCGTGAACTGTACGAACACAATGTTCGCTTACCCTGCCATCCTCGTGAGTTACCTTTTTAATCTGATGTCCCACATCATCACAGTGAGGCAAGCCAACTGGTGCTCCTACATAACCTGTTACTAAAATTTGATTGTCCCGGGCAATGACACAACCAGAACGCCCTCTGTCACAAGTTGCACGTTTTGCAATTGCCCGACACACTTCCATAAAATATTCGTCCCAACTTGGGCGGATATATTTTTCACTCATCTTTTATTCCGAACTTTAAAATGTGCTTTTTTGACCTTTGCTCTTTTTTAAAAACTCTAACTTTGTTTCCGAAATTATAATTGCTAAAAAGATAAACACAAAACCTATTACCGAAGCAAGGTTGAGTTCTTCACCTGCAAAAACAACCGCAAAGATTATACTAAAAACTGCCTCTGTACCAAGTATTAAAGCTGCCGTTGATGAAGGTGTGTAACGCTGCCCTATTGTTTGAAAAAGCAGGGCGACTGCAGTACACATTATAGCTAAATAGGCTAGAGCAAGAAAAGCATTTCTTGAAACTCCTTCAAAACTTGGTTTTTCGAAAACAAAGGCAACCACTGTGGAAAAAATAGCCGCAAAGAAAAACTGCAAAATTGTAATAACAACAGGATCTTTTCCTTTACCCCATTTTGCCACCGCAACAATATGCACCGCAAAAAGTACACCACTAATCAAGGCATAAAGGTCTCCTGCACTAAAACCAGTAGTAACATCCTTTGCAAGTTCCGTATAAAAAACAAAAAACAACCCAATTAGACAAAAAATTGCAGCTAAAATATTATATTTATCAGGACGCTCTTTTAAAAAAATCCACGCTAAAAATGGTACTATTACGCAATACGAAGCAGAGATAAAACCACTTCGACCGGGAGCTCCTTCAGCAACCATTACACCAAAAAATTGACTGGAGTATGCAATGAATAAAAAGAAACCAATCAAAAAACCCGACAACAAATATTCTTTGTTAATTTTTTTTAGCCTTGGAAAAAAAATCACAGCCAAAAGCAAACAAGCAATAGAAAAACGCAATGCCAGTAAAAAATTCGGCGTAAAATCCTTAATAAGACTAGCTACCGTTAAGGAACTTCCCCAAAAAATAGCTGTAACAAATAAAGCAATTCTCGCAAGCAAAGCTTTAACTTTAGAATCCATAATAAACCTACCTCAAAAACAATATTTTTAAGATTATATAATTTAATTCTTTTTTATTCAAGTGCAAGATTTTTATATTTGCCAATTCATTGATTCAAGCTTTTTTGTTTCTTTTTAACTTTTATAAGACTTGTCCGTGCCTTGCGAAAAACGCACTCCCGACACGGACGGCGAGCTAGTAATTTGCATTTGCAAGTTTTGAATTTTCCTTGTATTATGAATAGAAAATTCAAAACTCGTCACCTTAAAAAAACACGGATGTTTTTTTAAGGTGACCACTCAGTTTTGGATGGGTGAGCGGTCTTAAACTTCGCGTTGAGCTAAAACGCAAATCTAGCAAAGTTGGGTGGGAATTTTTTCTCCAAAAAATTCCCACCCAATCGAGCTAGAGCTACGCTCCTCGCTGGAGCGTAAACTTCTTTTGAATTTATATGTTATCCAGTTTGGAAAGCCATAGAAATACCTTGTAAAGTATTTTGCACAAATTATATTCTTGTGTTCTTAAAAACTATCGATTTAAAACTATTGAAACGAAATAAAAAAAATGTTATAAATAGTTATGAAAATAAAACTAATTTACACAGGAAAACTTTTTGTAAAAACTTATTGCTTTATGTTGCAAGATAATATAGTTGCGGTTGTTGACCCGGGTGGAACCGATGAGGAATTACTCGATCATCTAAAAGAATTAAACGCAAAAAAACTTTCGATTATGCTCACACACGGACATTTTGACCATCTTGGTGGAGTGGCGGGTTTACTAAAAATTTATCCCGAGTCAAAAATATATATTCACAAAGCTGATGCAAATTATTTAGGTGAAACTGCAAAAGCCGAACACCTAAAATGTTTCGAATGTTTTGACCCAATTCATGCTGAACATTACATCAAACAGTACGAAGCAGAGTACAAAATTTTTCCCGCACCAACAGACATCATAAACGATGGCGACATAGTAAATGGTTTTCAAGTTATTCATACACCGGGACATACACCAGGTTCAGTTTGTTTTTACCACTCGGACAAAAAAAATCTTTTTTCAGGCGACACAATTTTTTATCACTCTCATGGACGCACCGACCTTTACGGTGGTAACGACAACGATATCGCAAAATCCTTAAAAAAACTTTTAACGACCTTGCCGTCTGAAACAAGCGTCTACACAGGACACTGTCCTAACACCACCATTGAAAAAGAAATTTTAGCAGAAGGATTAAGCCAAGACGAAAAACTTGGAATCGAAAAAGGACTAAATCAAGGTTTAGCAGAAGGTGAAAAAATAGGAATACAAAAGGGACTAAGCCAAGGTATATCTGAAGGTGTATACAAAAACAAGTTGGAAACGGCTAGGAAAATGAAATACAAGGGCTTCGATACTGCCGATATTTATGATATAACAGGTCTTTCCAAAACCGAAATCGGTAGATTGTAAAATTTCCTAAAAAGCAGATGTCCGCATATTTGCGAGCGGAAACGCCCAAAAAATCTAAACATTTTCCAATTTTGGTTTTTAAAGATATACTTGTATCTAAAATAATTTAAGATTGTTTAGTTTTGGATGGAGGCTAAACGATGCGAAAATTTTTGTTAGCTTTTTTATTTTTGAGTTTGAGTTTTGTTGGTTTTGCAAAATCAAATGATGAGGGAATTGGAATTGGGGCGGAGGCTGCTTTTCCTGAAATAAAAAAAATTTTGACAATCATTGAGTTTCCAAAAAATCAGATTTACGAAGTAAAGGATGCGGAGCTGGAACTCTTGTTGGCAAAATCAGCGGAAATAGAAATTAATCTTTTTGAGCTTTTGAATGCTTCGTATCGGTATTTGAATGCAAATAATTTTAGAGTAAAGATAAAAGGCGCATCTCTCAGAGCTTTAACAAATAAGTTTTGCATAGCGGAAGGGACAATGGCAAAACTTTTACCAATTGAAAAGATTGACTTTTTAGAAACGGGAGCAGTTTTTGGAAATGAGCAAAACGCTTTGGATGTTTTTTTAACTTCTAAGCATTCTTCCGATCTTGAGTTAGGAATAGGATTTTATGAAAAACACTTTGGCTTTAAAAAAATAAGCTCCTTGCTTTTTTCAGAATGTTTTGGTTTGAAGGTAAAGACTAAGGTGCTAGCTATAACAAAGCAAGCAAGTAAGCTAGAGCTTTACCAAAATGGCAAGGGAGCTTTTTATGTTAAGGGCTTTTTTAAGCCTAAACGTTGGAATTTATCTCTTATCCGAAAGTTAAATTAAAATTAACTAAAAAATCATATTTAATTTTAGTTGTTGTGTAGACATTTATCAAAACTTTTATTATAATGTTTGTGTGGAGGAACTTTTATGAAAAATATTAAGTTTATTACTTTTGCTTTGTTTGTGCTTGTGCTTTTTAGTTGTAAGTCAACTCAAAAGGCTACTGAAACGGAAGTGTCCGAACCAGAACCGGTACAAACATCAACAACGACTACAACCCTCGAACCCGAACCTGAAACAGAAAAGGAACCTGAACCAAAAAAAATTACTTTTGGTGAGGTTTCATGGATTGCTGAACAGATTGCACCGAGTTTTTGGCCCAAACCTTTGGAAAATAAAAGTACGATGTTTATAAGCTTTCATATGCCTGTTTCGGAAAATGTTAAGATTGATAACATTGAAAAGATTTTTATTGTTTCGCCCAAAGATATGTGGTTGCTTGAAGGGGCAGCAATTAAAAATGTTGTAGAAATGGAAACAAAGGAAAAAAAGCTTGTTATAAAGCGTTTGCAATGTGTTAATGGCTCTGTGCCTCTAGGCGAGTGGACTATTGAGCTTAGCCAAAAAGATGGTGGTTTTGCATCAAAAGTTGTAAATGTGAGTGGTTTACAAGCTAAAAACGCATCTCAGACTGAAACAAAAAAGTCTGACAGCAAAATGGAAACCGCTGATGCGGAGAATGAAGCTTCCGAAATACAATACCTTGTTCCGAAAGCAGTTGAAAAAAACGAAGTGGCTGGTTTGGCAATTCCTGTAATTAAATCTGTTTCACGGGATGCCGAAACTATTGAGATTCGCTTTTCTGTAAACGATGCACGAGTTAAAAACGGGTATTTTTGGTTTGATGTACCCGGAGAGGTTTATTACAAAGATTCTGGCTCAATGATCAATGCTACTGGAAACCCAGTTAATGGTTGCCGAAAGTTTAGCACAGACGGTGCGGAGTGTCTTTATATTTTACGCAAGGATAGGACAAACTCTGCATGGTTTTCAAAAATTATCGGAGCATATTTTGTAGTTGCCGATGTAAACCGTGTTCAATCTCCTTGGGAAGAAAGGATTAGAAGCGTTAGCGAAAGAGCGGTTGTAAAATAAAAATAGGCACCGAAAGGTGCCTTTTCCAATGTTTTTTTGTATTAGCTACCCCCTGTGAAGTTATTAAGCTTGCGGTTTTTTAGTAGCTTTGTTTTTTAGTATAAAGTGCCGGAGTGTTTTCCACTTGCAATACTTTATGCCGTTTTTATTAAAAACTGTATCTAAGCCGAGTCCACCACTTACGTAATGGTGTGCTGATTTTTCAACGACATTAAAAAAGTCAAGCCTACATCGGTCATATTTCAAATATAAATTTAACTTTTATACAACTCAAGCTTTTTTGCTTAAAACTTTATCCTTCCGCCTTTGGATGGGCGGAAGGTTTGAAATTCACGTTGAGCTTTTTTTGCAAAGTGGAAAACTTATCCGTAAACCTGCCTTGAGATTTTTACGCTTAATTAGAGCTTTGTACAAGTTTACGCACTAGCGTTTAACTTGCGTTTTGTTCTCATCGCTTTGAGTTTCGTTGGTGTTCTACGGTTTGCTTAAGCGGGAATTTTTTCTCCAAAAAATTCTCGCCCTCGTTGCCAGATTTGCGTTGTATCTCAACGCTAGTTTTAGACCCATCGCCCATCTAAAGCTCACCTTAAAAAAACATCCGTGTTTTTTTAAGGTGACGAGTTTTGAATTTTCTATTTATAATACAAGGAAAATTCAAAACTCGCAAATGCAAATTACTAGCCCGCCGTCCGTGGCGGGAGTGGCGTTTTTCACAAGGTACGGATAAGTCTTACAAATGTTAAAACACAAAAATATCACAATTCACTATTTAGATATCTGTGGTGGGAAGAATTAAGTTTTTGAAAAGTAAATATTTTTTTATTTATGGTATATATGGCATTTTATACTTGACTTCATTTTTGTTTTTATGTTAGAATCTAAAAGAATGATATTAGTAAACCTGGTTGAAGTTTTGTGTTTTTAAAACGATTTCAATACAAATGGAGAAGAATAATGAGTAGATTACAAATAAGATTGCCTAGCAGTGCTCAAAAAGGTGTTGACACTATAGGTGCTGATTTGAAGCGGCGAATTGATGTTGGACCGCCGCATATATGCCCCATTGAAACAACGCTAAATTATGTTTCGGTGTCACATAGTCAAAGTTGTGGAAAGTGCACTCCGTGCAGAATTGGCTTGGGGGCGGTGATTGGAATTTTAGAAAAAATTTTGGACGGTGAGGCTCAAATGCGGGATTTAACTATGTTAATAAATACCGCAAAGGCAATACGCTATTCTGCTGATTGTGCGATAGGAACAGAAGCGGCTGAAATGGTGTTGCGAAGTTTGGATGCTTTTGAAGATAAATACATAGATCATATAAAAGATGGAACTTGTAATTGTAGCTTTGAAAGTCCTGTTCCTTGTCGTTCGTATTGTCCTGCTAATGTGGACATTCCCGGATATATTGCTTTAATTAAAAATAAACGGTATGCGGACGCTGTTCGTCTTATAAGAAAGGACAATCCCTTTACAGCCGTTTGTGGTTTTGTATGTGAGCATCCTTGTGAAGAAAGATGTAGACGAAATATGGTTGATGAACCTATAAACATAAGAGCATTAAAACGATACGCCGTAGACCAAGCGGGAAATGTACCAGCAGAAAAACCGGGGGCTCCAACAGGGAAAAAAGTTGCTGTTGTTGGTGGTGGTCCTAGCGGTATAACGGCAGCCTATTTTTTACGCTTGATGGGGCATGAGGTTACGATTTATGAATCCCGAAATGAATTAGGTGGTATGTTGTTATTTGGTATTCCAGCATATAGGTTACCGCGTGAAGTATTAAGTGCTGAAATTCAATGTTTATTAGACACAGGTATAGAAGTTAAATACAACACTAAAGTGGGAAAAGATATAAGTTTGGGAAACCTGAAAGAAAATTATGATGCCGTTTATATTTCAATTGGTGCACACTCCGATAAAAAACTCAACATTGAAGGTGAAGATGCGGATGGAGTTGTTTCTGCGGTGCAAATGTTAAAAGTTATTGGAGATGGCGAATTTCCAAACCTAAAAGACAAGGTTGTGGTAGTTATTGGTGGCGGAAATGTTGCTATGGATGTTACTAGAACTTCTGTTCGTTTGGGAGCAAAAAAGGTTGTTTGTGTGTACCGACGAAGAATCAAAGATATGACTGCCTTGGATGAAGAAATAGAAGGTGCTGTAGAAGAGGGGGTAGAGATTTTAGAGTTGATGGTTCCCGTTCGTGTGGAAAAAAAATCTGATGGAAAAGTTAAAGGTATTTGGTTGAGTCCTCAAAAACCCGGACCCTATGATAGCAAAGGCAGACCCAAGCCAACCGAAAACGGTGAGGATGTATTTTACCCTTGTGATAAAATAATAGTTTCTATTGGGCAAGAAGTTGAATACCAAACCTTTGAAAAGGAAAATGTAAAAACAGAACGAGGTAGGTTGGCATCAAATAACGAATGCAAATTTACAGAAGAAGACGGAGTTTTTGCAGGTGGAGATTGTGCTACAGGACCGTCGACCGTGATAAAAGCTGTAGCGGCAGGAAAGGTTGCAGCAGCTAACATTGATGAATATTTAGGCTTTAACCACAGCATTAGTGTTGATATTGACATTCCTGTAGCTACCCATAGTGACAACGAACCAACAGGAAGGGTTAATGTAAAGAACAGAAGCTCTTCGGAAAGAGTAAACGATTTCGAGATGGTAGAGTTGCCAATGACGGACAAGGAAGCTTGTCAAGAAGCAGGTAGATGTTTGCGTTGCGACTGTTTTGGCTTTGGCGGTTTTGAAGGAGGTCGAATTTTACGATGGTAAAAATTACAATAGACGGAAAAAAAATTACAGCCAAAAAAGGCTCCACAATATTGGAAGTGGCTAAAAATAACGATATAAAAATACCTACACTTTGCTATAAAGAAGGGATTAACAAAACAGGAGCTTGCCGAATTTGTGTTGTGGAATTGGAAGGTTACGATAAATTGATGACTTCTTGTAATACAGAAATTCAAGAAGGTATGGTCATATACACTAATAGCAAAAAAGTAGTAGAAACCAGAAATGTAAACTTAAAGCTAATTTTGGGGCAGCATAAATCAGAATGCACAGAATGTGTTCGAAATGAAAACTGTGAACTCCAAGCTTTGTCCAGTGAATTCAAAATTACAGAAAATCCTTATAAACTAAAACGGATAAAAGTTCATTGGAATGAAAACGCTCCTTTTATCTTTGATGGCGACAAATGTGTAAAATGTTTGCGATGTATACAAACCTGTAGAAATATTCAGTCAGTGGGGGCTTTGGAGCTTAAAAACACGGGAGGCAGAACCTGTGTCGGAGTGGCTGGGAGTAAGGATATAAGCACTTCTAATTGTGTTTATTGCGGGCAATGTGTTGTAAATTGTCCAGTGGGAGCTTTATCGGAAAGGTCGGACATCGACACCGTAATGGATTATATAAATGATAAATCGCTTATTACAATGGTGCAAATAGCACCAGCTATCCGTGCGGCTTGGGGCGAAGAATTTGGCTTGCCTCCCGGTAAAACAACTGCTAATAAATTGGCTGCTGTGTTTAGAAAGATGGGTTTTGACTATGTGTTTGACACGGACTTCGGTGCTGATTTAACCATAACGGAAGAAGCTTTTGAGTTTTTAGAAAGATTTACTTCTGGAGATTTAAAAGAATATCCAATGTTTACTTCTTGTTGTCCGGGATGGGTTAGATATGTTTCTTTAAAACACCCGAATATTGTTAAATATTTATCGTCAGCAAAATCTCCGCATCAAATGTTTGGAGCATTGATGAAAAGCTATTTTAAAGAAGTTAAAGGCGTCGACCCTCAAAAAATACGGGTTGTTTCTATTATGCCTTGTATTGCAAAAAAATTCGAAGCTTCACAAAACGAATTATCTGATTCAAATGGTAATAAAGATGTAGATGCAGTTTTGACTACCCGAGAAGTAAATCGTATGATTAAAACCTTTGGTATTGATATAAACACTATCGGTGAAAGCGAGTTTGATAAACCGTTTAAGGAAGCCTCTGGCGCGGGACATATATTCGGGGCAACTGGTGGAGTTATGGAAGCAGCTTTACGAACTGCTTATTATTATCAAACAAAAACTAATCCTGAGCCAAATGCTTTTAAAGCTGTTCGAGGGGATAAGGGCTGGCGAGAAGCGACATTCGATATTGCGGGTAATGAAATCAAGGTAGCTGTTGCAAGCGGACTAAAAAACACCGAAGATTTATTAAATGCCTTGAAAAACGGGGAAGTAAAATATGACTTTGTAGAAATAATGGCTTGCCCCGGAGGTTGCATAGGTGGCGGTGGTCAACCAATTCATGCAGAAAATAATCATAAAAAAGAACGAACTGCAGTTTTGTATGACTTGGACAAAAACACAAATTTAAGGTTTTCTCACGAAAACCCGTCAATAAAACACGTGTATGAAAATTATTTATCTGCTCCCGGTTCGGAAAAAGCCCATAAATTGCTTCACACAGCCCATAAAAATTGGGATATGTAGCAACAGAGTAAAGGCAAGAATAGGGAAACATAGTTGAGTTTTTCTTTACAGGCGGTCCTAGTTCAAACATTCGGACGCCTGTAAATTTTTCTTTAAAATAGACAATGTTAATTCATATGGTATACTTTAATGAACGCTTTAAACATAAGCTGTAAAAAATCATGCGACACTTATATGTACCAATAAAAAATTGAAATTGACTAAACTCACTGAAAAGCGTAAGCTTTTTTTCGCTTTATTCTGTACAACTAATTTCGGAATTTGGTTCGTGTTAAATTAAGTAAACTAGTGATTAAAAAACCAAGCCACAATTTGAAAATTATGCAAGCAAGCACCCACAAAACAAGTGCAGGTGCTTTCTTGCATTTTTTAACTACAGATGAAATATCAATATCTTCCACACTAGTGTAAAGATATTTTAAGTCCGCAGTTAGTCTTAAGAAACTTCAAAAGTCGAAGTTTTAGAAGTTCCCATAAGTAAACTTAAAATAGTATTAAAGCTAAAATGCTAAATGCTAAAACAAAGATAGCTACAGTTTCGCACAAGCCTACAACCATCAAATAGTTTGTAAAGCCCTGTCCTGTTTCTGCAAGAGCATCAGCCCCAGCAGCACCTGCTTTTCCTTGTGCTACCGCTGAAGTAGCAATAGCAAGACCGCAAACTATACCCATACCAAGTAAAAACCAAGGGTTTCTAGTTGCATTGTCTGCAGCAGTCTTCATAAATAACATAACAATAAAGCCGTAAAGTGTTTGTGTAAGAGGAGCGCCTGCAAAAGCAATTATTCCTCCGGGTACTTGCTTATTGTTCATATAGCATTTTTTCCAAGCACCAATTCCACCTGAACCTGCAATCGCCAAACCGATTGCAGAACCAGCCGCTGAAATTCCCAAGACGGCGATAGCACCAAAATAACCTAAATTCATATGAATCTCCTATTTATTCTACCGTTTCTACAAACGGTTTATATTTAAAGCCTGACCATTCAAGCCCAACGTGTCCTGAAAACTCCATTGTATTCAAGCGAACTGCATGAACAATAACGGACAGAACATTCAAAACCATATTTAATCCATGTCCTGAAACACAGATAATAAGCCCAAAGATAAAAAGTACGAACTTTCCAAGCATAGGTCCACCAATGCTATTTACAGCCAAGCTGATAGAAGCACCTGCTAAACCTACTGCCCAAAGACGCACATAACTCATAATATCGGCAAAGACATTCACAAGTCCCAAAAATTTACCTACAAAATCTTTTAAACTTGCAAGTATACTTGCTCCGACTGTCGTTTCGTAATTACCAAAGACAAAGTCGAGTGCAAAACCTACGCCTATGCTTATCGGCACCCAATTCTGCATCGGAAAACGTTCCGCACTTACGAGAATATTCAAAATGAGAAAATACATCCCTAAAATCATTCCCATCGCACCAACATGTCCAAATACTGATAAGTTTTTCTTTCCCCGAACAATTGCTATTATATGTGCCAACATCAAATGTAAAAAACCCATCGTAAAAGATACAAACATAATATTACTATTTTTTGTACTTTCATCAACAAGACCGGGTATTGAAGGCTTTTTCAAAAACTCAGGAACTAGTGAAGTATCCATTCCAAACCACGAACAGGATAAAGTCCCCCAAATAACTGTCAAAACCCCTAAATAAGTAAACAGCCTAAGCCCCGCCCCTATTTTTTTACCTGACATTTTTGTCTTTATTATCGAAAATATACAGCCCAATAAAATAATAGAACCGTAACCTGCATCTCCAAAAACCATAGCCGTAAAAATTCCGAAAAAGAGCAAAACCGCCCACGAAACATCAAACTCAAAGTAGCCCGGAAACATATTCAAAAAATCATATAAGGGGTAAATCGTGCTTACGGCAGTGTTATTTTCGAGTTTTGTCGGAACGGCATCTTTTTCTGTTGGGTCTTCCACAACTAAGCCCCAAGCTTTTTCGGTAGCAAGACGCTTAAGTTTGTCCGCTCCTTTTGTAGGAATATAGCCTACAAGACAGGATAGCGCGGTTGCATTTTCACTTTCAACTGTGTTTTTCAAAGCAACAGTTTCCATTCCTGCATACACGGTTTCAAACTCAATTCGCTTTGCATTTATCTTTTCAAAAGCTTCAAGCTCTGAAATATTTTTTGAAAAGCTACGAAGTTTGTTATTAGCCTCTCGAGCTTCGTTTCTAAGAGCTTTTATATCTTCAGCATATTCCGAATTGCTTTTTTCAGGAAGTGGCAAAATCGTAATAGCTGAATCAATAGTTGCGGGCAAACCTTCTTCGCCTGCAACAATCAAAAAGATAATCTTTTTTTTGTCCTCTCCAAGTTTTAAAACTTTAAGCTCGGATTTTTCAATGTTTTTTTTCTGAACACCTTCTACAAAAAGGGCTTCATACTGCTTATCCACAGCCGACGCAATCGCAAGAGTAACTCCCTTTTCTTGCAGAAACTCAAAATCAGCGGGATTAAAGTTATCAAAACCTGAATATTCTCGCATTATCGCCGAAATACTCGCAATTTCAGTAGCGATTTCTTTTTTCCTTTCGTTCAAAGCTAAAATTTCGTCGATCATCTCGACTCGTTTTTTTTCCGAGCCACTCAAACCTACAGGTTTATTTTTTATGTTTTTAGCCACTTTGCCTAAAACATCAGTCAAAAGATTTTTAGCCTGTATAATTTTATTTTGTAGGGTATTCAGTTCCGTTAAATTTTTACTTTCAGCTGGTTTAGTTTCCACGTGAACCAAACCTAGCTTTCTTAAATCTAACAAGGCTTTTTCCCGCTCCGTCTCCAAAACCAAAAGAGTAACTTTTTTCATCGGTACTATCATACTGCTCCCTCTCTTTTTCTGATTCTTCGTTCTAAATTGCTTTTTGCGATTTTTCCACGAACGACCTCCGAAACTTGCTGGTCACCAAGATACACTGTAATCTTTCGAATATTTTCTTTTGTTTCAGGGATTTTTACCTTTTCAAACAAATTTACCCGCTGAGCTGTCGTTCGCAGTTCTGCATGCAACAAGCGAACCTGTTCAGCCAAAACATCTGCTTCAAGGTCTAGCTTTAGCATATCCTCCATTCTATCGCTCGCACGGTCAACCCACAAGGGCGTTGAATAAAGATTGTAGCGTTTTCTCGTAAATTCAGCCCCAGCAAAAATAGGTATTCGTACTCCCGCAATATTTCCCCGCGAAGTTTTAATTTCTTTTATCTTTACAAAATCGGGTTGAAACACATCTTTTTCGCTAAAAACGCTAATCCATTTGTTAAAATCATTAAAAAGTGCCTCACGCTTTTTCCGAACTTCCGCTTCACGCATATCAATTTCCCTAATTTCCAGTTGTAATTGTTGCTTTTTTAGTTGCAGAGTCGGCAAATAGCGTTTATACATTTTAAGGTTTTCTTTTTGTGTTTTTAACTCGTTTTTTGTTAATTTAATTTTTGCCATACTATTTTCCGTTTGCTAAAATTATTCAAACTATTTTACTTCTTCCAATACTTTTCAATCAAATCCGACTTAATTCCTGTTTCCTCAGGAGTAAAGCACTCGGATAGGATTTTCCAACCATTATCCAAAGCCTCCTCAAGCGGAATATTTACAGACAAATCCATCATTTTTGCCTCAAAAAGTTCACCATATTTTAAAAGCTTTTCGTCCCATTCGCTCATTAAAAAACCCATTGCCTTTTTTTCAAGAGTTTCTTTATATGAAGCGTAAAGCTTAATCATATTGTCCATCAAAGCCCGATGATCGTCTCGGGTTTTATTGTTTACATTTTGCTTTAGTCGTGAAAGACTACCAAAAGGCTCAATGCGTCCATTTTTAAGGTAAAACTGTCCCTCTGTAATATAGCCCGTGTTGTCGGGAACAGGATGCGTAACATCGTCACCGGGCATTGTTGTTACAGCTAAAATCGTAATTGAACCTGAGTCCGCAAAGTCAACCGCTTTTTCGTAGCGAGCTGCAAGCTGACTGTATAAGTCGCCGGGATAACCACGATTTGAAGGAACTTGCTCCTGTGTAATCGCAATTTCTTTTAGCGAGTCGGCAAAGTTTGTCATATCGGTAAGCAAAACCAAAACATCCTTGTCCTGTAAGGCAAATTGCTCAGCAACAGCCAAACAAAGGTCGGGAATCATAACACATTCAACAGTGGGATCTGCCGCCGTGTGAACAAACATCACCGTTCGGTTCAAAGCCCCTGCATTTTCAAGTGCATTCCTAAAGGAAAGATAGTCGTCGTATTTCAATCCCATCCCGCCTAAAACTATAACATCAACTTCTGCTTGCATTGCTATTCGAGCTAAAAGTTCGTTGTAAGGTTCACCTGAGCTTGAAAAAATCGGTAGCTTTTGTGAAACAACCAAGGTGTTAAACATATCAATCATCGGAATCCCCGTGCGAATCATTCGATTAGCCAAAATACGCTTTGACGGGTTTACCGAAGGTCCACCGATCTGCACAAGGTTTTCCGTCAGTTCAGGACCGCCGTCGCGAGGCTTTGCCGAACCATCAAAAATTCGTCCAAGCAAATCGTTAGAAAAGCTAACACGCATTTCATGCCCCAGAAAATTTAGCTCATCACCTGTTGAAACACCTCGTCCGCCTGCAAAAACTTGCAAGGAAACCAAATCTCCATCGATTTTATTTACTTCCGCAAGGGATAAACCGAATCGGGTTTTAATCTGAGCCAACTCGCCATAACGCACATTTTCGGCACGAACAGTAATAACCGAACCGTTGATTGTTTCAATTTTATTATAAGTTTTTTTCATCTTACTCCGCCTTTAAAAATTTAACCACTTTTTCATCAAGCCCCTTTCGAGAACCTGTAACCAAATTTTTAAGCTCATTTTCTAATGTTTTAAATCTTTCACTTTGCCATTCCGTATAATTAAGGTTTATAAATGAAAGTCGAAGTTTATTAAAAAAAGAACGAGCTTCATCCTTTGATTCAAACTCAAAATTAGAACCTAAAATAGAAAGTAAAATTTTAAAGCAATATTCTTGTCTTTCTACAGAAACTGCATCGTCTACTGCATCAAAGGAGTTTTGCTGTAAATATACAGCATCCAAAAAGTCGCCTTTTAGGTTAATTGTAAAGTCTTCCAAAGAAGTACCTTCCTCACCGACAACCTTCATCATCTGCCCTATTTCATTAGCTTCAAACAAAAATCTTCTAGCATAGGCAACCCAATCACTGTTCAAAACACCGTTATACTTAGACCAAGAATCCAACGGATGAATTGCAGGATATTTTCGAGCATCAGATCGTTCTCGCGAAAGTCCGTGAAAAGCCCCAACAACTTTTAAGGTCGCTTGCGTTACAGGCTCTTCAAAGTTACCACCTGCTGGCGAAACAGTTCCACCTATAGTTACCGAACCTGTTTTTCCATTCTTTAAGCGAACAAGTCCTGCTCGCTCATAAAAGGCAGCAATATACGATTCAAGATATGCTGGGAAAGCTTCCTCGCCGGGAATTTCCTCCAAGCGTCCTGACATTTCTCGCAATGCCTGTGCCCATCGACTTGTCGAATCGGCGAGGAGCAAAACGTCCAAGCCCATCTGCCGATAGTATTCTGCCAAGGTAACACCTGTGTAAACTGAAGCTTCTCGGGAAGCAACAGGCATAGACGAAGTGTTACAAATGATAATTGTTCTTTCCATAAGCGAACGCCCAGTTTTTGGGTCGGTGATTTTCGGGAACTCGGTAATAGTTTCTACAACCTCGCCCGCTCGCTCTCCACAAGCTACAACGATAACAATATCAGCTTCAGCGTTTCGGCTAGTTGCGTGTTGTAAAACTGTTTTTCCTGCACCAAAGGGACCGGGTATACAATAAGTTCCACCCTTTGCAACAGGGAAAAAAGTATCTATAGTACGAAGTTTAGTAACAAGCGGTTCTTTCGGCATAAGCCTTTCAACATAACAGTCAATAGCCCGTTTTACAGGCCAGTTAAAGCTCATCGTTAAAGGAATTACCCGTCCACGACTATCTTCTATTTCAGCGATAGTTTCGTCGATAGTGTACGAACCTGCTTTTTTGATGGATTTTACAGTGTAAGTTTCCAACAAATAAAAAGGTACCATTATATGATGCGTAAAAGTACCCTCAGGAACAGTTCCCAAAGTGTCAGCTTTTACTACAGTATCTCCAACCTTTGCTACAGGTGTAAAATCCCACTTTTTGTCGGTGGGAAGAGGTTCAACATAAATGCCCCTCTGTAAAAAGTAGCCTGTTTTTTCAGCAAGAATTGGTAATGGATTTTGTAACCCATCGTAAACTTGTGTTAAAAGTCCTGGACCCAATTTTACTGAAAGAAGGTCAGAAGTAAACTCTACTTTATCACCAACTTTTATACCCTCAGTCATTTCGTAAACTTGAAGCTGGGCTAGGTCGCCTAGTATTCGAATCACTTCGCTTTTTAGCTTTGTGTTACCTACAACTACATAACCCACCTCATTCAAAGAAATATCGCCATCAAACTTTACACTTACTAAGTTACCATTTATGGCGTTTACCTTTCCCTTTGCCTTTGTCATATTTATTTCTCCAAAATTTTATCATAAATTGCTTTGTATTCATTACGTCCAGCTTCAGTATCAAAGTTTAGTTCACGAGTTTGCACAAGCAAAGCAATAGCATAAGCAAAAAGTGCATCTCGATTAAAGTTTGAAAACCCCTGCAATTTCAAAATAGCCGAAACCCTTGCCTTATTTAAAAACTGTTCTGCTTCTAAAGGATCATCAATAGCCGAAGCTTCTCTAGCGATTTTTTTTATGTCCAAGGCTTCATCCATATCAAGTCTATTCATATCCTCTTTTGAAATAGCCCAGTTTAATTTTTCAGCCCGTGCTTTTGCAAGAGCAGAGCGCAATGAATGTTCATATTCAGCCCATCGGTCTAAAAAAGCAACTCCAGTTTTTTTACCATCAAGATTTGGCACAAGCGAAAGCTCTTTCAGCAGTCTATTGTCTTCTTTACTTACAGAATCTTCCACTAAACTTAAAAACTTTTTATATGTTAAAACAGGTCTTTCTCCGGGTATAATCGCTGGAAGCTGAGCCATCACATAATAATAGTTAGCCATTTTTATTCCTTAGCAACCGAATTCATAATTTCTGCAACTCTAGGATTTAAATACTTTGAAAAAATTTCGGCAACAGCTTCTGCCGAAAAATCATAATAAGCCGAACCTTCCTTGATTCCAACCCTAAAGCCTTGCATTAAATCATCACTTCCTTTGATTTCTACGCCTGTCTCTAATTTGTCCTTTAAAGCCTTTAAAAGCGAAGTTTTTAGCTTGTCGGCATCAGCCTTTGAAAGCACAACTTCCAAGTCCTCTGCACCGGTATTCTTTGCAAAAGCTTTTACCGTTTCAGGAATTAAACTCTTCAAAACCTCAGCATTATAAGCATCAGCGGTTTCAGTTTTTACCAGCTGAGAAAGAACATCCGTAACCCCAACCTTAAAAGCTAAAAGCGTGTTGCGACTTGCTTGTTCTATGGAAGAAATCGAGGCTTTTTCAAAACGATCAGCTTCTGCCTGACCATTTTTTACGATTTTCGCAGCCTTATCCTCTGCTTTTTTTATAATTTCCTTTGCTTTACGCTCCGCATCCTTCAAAATTTCGCCAGCCTTTTTTTCCGCTGAACTAACCCCATCAGTTTTAATCTTGTCAATAATTTCTTGAAGTTGAACTTCCATTTCAAAACTCCTCCACTTTACGCGTATTATACCATATTTTCACAAGAATAGTCAAGGGTAAAATTTTTATTTTAAAACATCATTTTGTTTTCTTTAAAATTTTTGAATAAAGCTTTTTTGAAAGTTAAACATTGTAAGATTTGTCCGTGCCTTGCGAAAATCGCTACTCTCGCCACGGACGGCGAGCTAATACAAAACAATTGCGATGTTTTGCAACAAGCAAAGTATCAAGGTTGCAAAACTCGCCACCTTGAAAAAATTCTTCCTTTATATACAATTAAACCAATATGCGAGGAAACAAGCGAAGTCTTTAACGATGGCACTACAAAGCTTATCGTAAATACAAAGGCTTTTCAGAAAAAGCAGAACCAGAATTAAAGGCTTTATTGCAGTATATGAACGGAATGCCTGCAACAAGTGAATTTACTAAAAAGCTAGACGAAAAAGTAAAGGCAATAAAGTAAAATAAAAGAAGGTCCAAAACTAAAAATGGCGAGGTTGGTAAATGCATTTAAAAGTAGAAAAAATTACAAAGTATTATCATGAAAAAAAAGCTATTGAAAATATAAGTTTTGACTTGGAAAAAGGTTTGGCTTTATGTTTGCTAGGTCCTTCGGGTTGTGGAAAAACTACAATTTTGCGAGCAATCGGTGGGTTTATAAAATTAGATGGTGGAAAAATTATTTTAAATGGGAAGGATATTACAAATACACCACCCGAGAGTCGAAATATTTCTACCGTTTTTCAGTCTTACGGACTTTTTCCACATATGAATGTTTTGGAAAATATAATCTACGGATTGAAATTTAAAAATCTGCCAAAAGAAAAAAGAGTGGAAGAGGGTTTAAAAATTTTAAGCTCATTTGGTTTAGAAGGCTACGAAAAAAAACAAATCAATGAGCTTTCAGGTGGAGAGCAACAAAGAGTTGCCATAGCTCGCAGCTTGATTATAAAGCCCGAAATTTTGCTTTTGGACGAGCCATTGAGCAATCTCGATGCAAACTTGCGAGTGAGTATGCGAAAGCTAATTAAGCAAGTGCAGAAGGATTTTAACACTACTACGGTTTTTGTAACTCACGACCAAGCGGAAGCTTTTGAAATTGCCGACAAAATAATTTTAATAAATGCGGGCAATATTATGCAAAGTGGAACCGCGACAAAACTTTATAACGAGCCTGCCAACAATTTCGTTTTGAACTTTTTAGGAAATATAAATTTGCTGGGGGATTTTTATGTCCGTCCTGAAAAAATAAAAATATCCACAACACGAGTTTCAGACAAATATCAAGAAGCCCGTATCGTAAAAAAAATATTTAAAGGTGAAACACTTGACTTAGAAGTCAAGACCAAAACGGATACTCTAAAAGTTACGACACTTAGCGGTGAAAACGATTTTGAAGAAGACCAAAAGGTTTTTATTTTTTATGAGCCAAAACCTTTGCCTAGTAATCGCTAGGAATTTTATTTGACTTAGAATTCTCTCTTTGAAAATTCTAGTTTTGTACAATAAGATATAAATTGCAAGAGGTATAAAAAGCACTTGACTTTTTTTTGATAATAGGCGATAATGTAAGTACTAAGGCAGAGGCATGAGGCGTTGGTGGGGATTACCGGCTACCATGTTAAGCTGTCAAAAGCTTCACATCCGATTGAAGTCTGTACGCAAGGCTCGGATTAGTGAAGCTTTTATTTTTTTATCCTGCTTAATTCTTAAAACAATATTAACTTTTGTCGTTCCTTGAGCAGTTGTGTTTTCTTTTAACATAGATTTAATTTATAAAATTTTTACCAGAAAGAGATCGAGTTTTGCAATCTTGAATGCTTTATTCACTAGCCAGCCGTTCGTAGCGAGCGGGATGTGTTTTTACAAAGTTTACGCTACAGCAAGGAGCGTAGCTCTGGTTTGCTTAGGCGGGAATTTTTGTGTGTCAAAAATTCCCGCCCGACTTTGCCAGATTTGCGTTGTAACTCATTCGTTAAGTTACAGACCGCTCACAATCCAGAGTGAGCGGACAAGCGATTTTCGAAGGGCACGAACAAGTCTTATAAATGTTAAATTTCAAAAAAATTGATATTTTTACTTGATGTTTATAAATTGTGCATACTAGTTTTTTTTTGGAAAATTTAGTAAAATGCTCTTTTACTTGTGAGGTTTTTATGGATGTTTTTAAGTCGAGTTTAAACGAAGAATGCGGAGTTGCTGCTGTTTGGGATTCGCATGCACATAATCAACAAACAGAAGATTTTACCGACACGGCACGAACTCTTTTTTATGCTCTTTTTGCCTTGCAGCATCGGGGGCAGGAAGCGGCGGGGATTGCGGTTTCCAATGGTAAAAATATCCAAGCTAAAAAAAATACGGGGCTCGTTTCTTCAGCATTTAACGAAAGCGATATTTCTCGCTTGCAGGGTTTTGCGGGGATTGGGCATACACGCTACTCATCGACAGGCTCTTCGACAAAGCACAATATTCAACCCTTTTGTATTGAAACTCAATATGGTCCAATTGCTCTTGCACACAATGGTAATCTTGTAAATGCTCCTATTTTGCGGAAAAAACTTTTAGAACGAGGAGTTGGACTTTCGTCTACTAGTGACACAGAAATTATGGTAATGATGTTAGCAGCGAGCGAGGGAAAAACTTGGGCGGAAAGAATTGCTGCTTGTATGAAAGAATGGCAGGGTGCTTTTTCAATTGTCGTTTTAACTCTCGATGCAATTTACGCTGCGCGTGATCCTTGGGGATTTCGTCCTCTTTGTTTTGGTAATATAAAAAACGAAACTTTTTTAGTAGCAAGCGAATCTTGTGTTATGGACACAATAGGCTGTGATGATTTTTTTGAAGTGGCACCCGGAGAAATTTATAAGCTTAACCAAGATGGAATTAAACTCAAACTTTCCATTCCAAAAGCAGAGCATACAGCTTCTTGCATTTTTGAATATGTGTATTTTGCCCGCACTGACACAACTTGGAATAATGCTTCTGTTCATGTTGCAAGGGTAAAATTTGGTGAGCTTTTAGCAAAAAATCACGGTGTAAAAGCTGATGTAGTCATTGCTGTTCCCGACTCTGCTCGCTCCAGTGCAATAGGCTTTGCACAAGGTTCGGGTATTCCATATGATGAAGGTTTATCTAAAAATAGATACATTGCTCGCACCTTTATACAACCCACTCAAAACTTGCGGGAACAGGGAGTTGCTATGAAGTTTAATGTTCTGCCACAAGTTGTAAAAAATAAAGAAATAGTTGTTGTGGATGATAGTATTGTAAGGGGCACAACGATTAGCCATTTAATTGGTATACTTCGTGCGGCGGGGGCTAAAAAAATCCATGTGCGTATTGCATGCCCGCCCTTGCGTTTTCCCTGTTATATGGGAGTTGATATGGGAGGTTTGCAAAAGCTTATTGCACACAATCGGAGCATCGAAGAAATAGGGAAATATATAGGGGCAGATAGCTTGGATTTTTTGACAGTTGACGAATTAAAACAGGGGCTTTATAAAGCAGGGGCAACAGGCGAATACTGCACAGCTTGTTTTGACGGAGATTATCCTGTAGATGTTTTGCAAGCAGGTGAAAAAGATATCTTTGAATAAACTCACATTTTTACAAAAATATATTTTAACTTTTTGTTATTAAAAACTTTTAGGGGCTTGACAAAAAAGCCTTGTACTTGCAAAATTTGAATAGGCATTATATATGCCGTTAAACTATAATTCTGGAGGGTTTATGAATTTTAGTATTTTATCTTTGCTTTCATTAGCAGTCTTTGTAGTTGGTTCTATTGTTCACTTGGTGAGATGCTACCAAAGACGTCTTGGACTTTCAGACATCACAAAGTTTATTTTAATGCCACTTTTAGCAATCTTTTATGTACTAGCATTATTGGGGGCTAGCTTTGGCATTATAAACATACTGGTTTTGTCTGCCTTGGTTTGTTTTTGGCTTGGCGATATTTTTCTTATATATGATTGGGAACGCGTCAGTTTTTATTTTGGAATGTTTTTCTTTATGCTTGCACAAATATTTTTAATTGTTGCCACAAGTATTTTATTAAAAGACTATCCATTCCCGCTCATCGCAGGTCTTGCTATTTTATTGGTTTTTATAATTATCCTAGCAATAAAGTTAATCTTTTTAAAAAAGCCGTTTGCGTTTATAGGGCTAAAATTTACAGCAAGTCTTTATTTAATTAGTACAACAGTACTTTCATACTTGCTTGTAATTTTAGCTATTGCTAATTTTAATGTGTACACTGTTTTGATGGCAGTCGGCGGTTTATGTTTTATGCTTTCAGATTACCATGTTATCGAAGAATACTATATCAGTGGCAATAAGTTTTCTCGCTTTTTAATTATGCTCGGCTATTTAGTGGGCACGGGTTTAATTGTTGTTGGTTTTGCAGGGTTGCAGTTGTTGCAAGCTGCGTAAACTTTTGCTTTCAAACGGTATTTGAAAGCGGTCGGACTATTCAAGGCTGAGGATATAAATGTAGAGTAACAAAAAAGCATCCGTGTTTTTTGTTATCCATCGAGTTTTGTATTAGCCCGACATCCGTGTCGGGAGTGGTGTTTTTCGCAAAGTAAGGACAAGTCTTATAAAGTTAAATTTCACAAAAGATTTAGAGTTGTCGCAAGTTAATTCCCACAACAATTCCTATTGCAAGCATTGCAGCCCAAATGGATGAGCCTCCGTATGACAAAAACAAAAGCGGGATTCCCATTACAGGCATTATTCCCATTGCCATTCCGATGTTAATAAAAAAGTGGTAAACAAAAATGCTGAGTATTCCCATGCAGACTAGTTTTCCAAAAAAATCGGCACAGCGAAGGGCAGTATTTCGAATGCGATAAAAAATTAGAGCGTAAAGCGAAAACACCAAAAGCCCGCCTATAAAGCCCCATTCCTCTGAAAGAATGCTAAAAATAAAGTCGGTGCTTTGTTCGGGTAAAAATTTATAATGACTTTGCGTGCCTTGTAAAAAGCCTGTGCCACGAAGTCCGCCTGCTCCAATTGCTATCATTGATTGATTGATATGCCAACCCGAATTTAAGGCATCAATATTTGGATCTAAAAAAACTATTAGTCGCATCATTTGATAGGGTTTTAAAACTTTTAAGCCCGCAGCACAAATAATCACAGCACCTGAAAAAATAAAAAAAATAAAAGAAAGCCAATAATAATATTTTTTTCTAAAAAGAAAATACCCGAGAGTAAACATAAGTGAAACTACAAAAAATATAGCAAATAAAGATAGACTATATTTTGTGCTTGTGAGAACTCGTGAAATTGCGGATACTTCTTTTACAACATAAAATTCCCATATCGGAAATAAAAGAGCTAAAAGCCCAAATATAAGAACAAAAAAAACAAAGGCTAAATACTGCAATTTAATTCCTGCTACAAAACTCATAATAAAAAAAATTGGAATATAAACAGAGGCAGTTCCGAGGTCGGGTTGGAGTAAAATTAAAAGCATTGGTATGGCTGTTATTAAGCTTGCTCTAATAAAGCGCCGTAGTTCAAGTTCTTTTTGAGAGCGTTCAAGATAAAATGCTAAAAAAACAATATAGGCTACTTTCATAAACTCAGATGGTTGAATTCCTAGGTTTCCAAAACCAATCCAGCTTTTAGATGCATTTACAACTCGTCCAAAAAACAAGGTGTAAACTAAAAGTAAAATGCCTGTCCCGTAAATAAAAATAGAATATTCTTTTAGCTTATTATAATCATAAAAAGCTACACCCAACAATAAAACAAGCCCCGTACAAGCCCAAACTATTTGGCGAGTATATTCCCTAGAAGTTAAAATCCCATCGGAGTTTACACCTGAGGAATAAATAAAAAGCACACCGATAAATGACAATGCAACAACTGCAATAAAAAGTAAATAGTCAAAGTTCGCAAAATTTTTATTCATAAGCTTCTCTAGATTTTTTAACTTGAGGTAAATATTCAAATGACAAAGCTTTTACAGCCTCATCAAATGTTTGATTGCTCAAAGTTCCTTGTAAAATAATATTGGCTGCATAGGGTGCCCACCATTCCCATTCGTTTGTTGCTTCAACAATCATTGAAACTACAACCGTGTCCTCAGGGGCTGCCCCATAAGGTCCGTATGCCACCATCCAAGAATGCCAACGGTCGCTCAAACCAACTTCCGCTGTTCCAGTTTTTCCTGCAAGTTTGTAATAAGGATTTTTCATT
Organism: Treponemataceae bacterium; assembly: GCA_038397925.1. Classification (GTDB taxonomy): domain Bacteria; phylum Spirochaetota; class Spirochaetia; order Treponematales; family Treponemataceae; genus Treponema_B. Next base: position 33,068 of record JARGFC010000073.1, on the reverse strand, counting down.
GGATAACGAGCTTCACCAATCACGGTAACAGAGTGCAACGCTCTTTTTGTTCTTTCCCAAACCTCATCTTCAATATCCAATTTGTGAAGTACTTCTGGTTGCACTTCTGAAACTACTTTGCCAGTGGCAGGATCCAAAATAGCTTTTAAAAAATGTGGTTTGTAAATTACACCATGATTTACAACCATCGCTAGCATATTAGCAACTTGCAATGGAGTGGAAAGGTTATACCCCTGCCCGATGGACATATTCATTGTATCACCGTCCAACCACTTTTCGTGAAAACGCCTTTCCTTCCAAGTAGGTGTGGGTAAAAGTCCCGGACTTTCAGATGGCAGGTCAACGCCCGTTTTTTGTCCAAAACCAAAAGCATTACAATATTTGATAATATTATCAAGTTTCAAATAATCTTTAGAAACAACCCAAAAGTAAATATCACAAGATTTTGCAAGTGCATCATTTAAGTTAAGAGGACCGTGTCCCGGACGGCGAATATGACAACGCCAAATCCTTTTACCAAATTCCATTTCTCCCAAACAAGTAACCGTTTTTTCAGGTGGAAAAACTTTTTCGTTTAAAATCCCAACTGTGACAATGGTTTTAAAAGTTGAGGCTGGAGGATACGCGGCATCAGTAACCCTATTCAAAAGGGGCTTGTTTTCATCGTTTATAAGTTTTGAGTAACTTGTTCCTGCGGTTTCCTGCACAAAAAGATTTTGGTCATACGAGGGATAAGAAACCGAAGCTAATATTTCCCCTGTTGTAGGTTTCAAAACTACAGCTGCTCCCATTCGCGGACCTAAGGTTTTTTCTGCAAGCATTTGTACATTTCTATCTATCGTTAAAACTAAGTTTTTACCACTTTCAGGTGGTTGTATTTTTTTAGAGCTTGGAATGTTTCGTCCAAAAACATCAACAGTACGCATTTCTCTGCCGTCCACGCCTTTTAGAATTTCATCGTATTGTTTTTCAATGCCTGCCTTACCAATAATATTTGTGGAAGCATAACCTTTATTATAATATCGTTTTAATTCTTCGGCTGTAATATCGCCAACATAACCGATTATATGTGCAAAAGAACCTGTAGCCAAATAATTACGCAAAGGCTTTGAACGCCAATAAACCCCATGCAAATTTTCAATGTTTTCAGCCAGTGCAACAATCGCTTCGTAAGGAACATTTGATTTTACTTCTATACTTTTAAAAGCTCTACGAACACTAGGCGGTAATTTTTTTTGCAAACTTGAAACAGGTACTTTTAAAATTGCTGAAACCTTCGACAAAACTGTATCAAAATTTTCAGGCTCAATTTCGCCCGGCACAATATCCACAGCAAAGGAGTCGATATTGGCAACCAGCGGAACGTCTACATTGCGGTCAAAAATTTCTCCCCGCTGAGCAGGAATTAGTCTTGAGCGTTGATAATTTTTTTGTTTTTGACTTTGAAAAATTTCACCTTGTACAATTTGGATAAAAAAAAGCCGTGCAACAAAAACAATCAAAAGACTAAATATAAATATATCGATAAATTTTAATTTTCTTTCAAAAAGTTCTTTAAACTCATCACTCATAAAACTTCACGCCTTTGTAGTAATGTTGGAAAAAGATTAAAAATTGCAAAAAGAATTGGGGCGGAAATTAATGTTATTAAAACTCCAACCCAAAAATCCATAGCAAAAAAATCAGGAACTAAAATATTTTCACCAAAAAGAAATCGAAAAACAAAATACAATAAAGCCTTAGCCATAAGAGCTAAAAAAGTTAAAAGTACAGGAATAAAAATGCGGTTCAAATTATACCGTCCATGCATTTTACCAGCTACAAAGGCTATAATTACAAAACTTGCACTGTGTAAGCCTAAAGGCGCTAATGATAAAAAGTCTAAAATTAAACCGATAAAAAAGCCTGCCACAACTCCTATTAAAGAGCCGTTACTAAAGCTAACAAAAAGCAATAAAACTAAACAGGACTCAGGACGAAATTCAAAAAAACTTATGTGTGAAATTATTGCTGTGTCTATCAAACATAAAACAAGGGCAAAAACTGCAGAAAATAAAACAACTTTTTTCATTGTGCAATTTCCTCATAACCACTCGTAGAATCTAAAACGAAAACATATTCTACCGAAGAAAAATCAACTACAGGACTAAGTTCCAAATGAATTGAAGTTTCGTATTCGTGTGAAATAATTTTTGTAACAGTTCCGACTGGAATATTTTTTGGAAAAATAGAATTATCGTCAAAGCCACTCGTTAAAACTTTTGTCCCAATTTGAATTTCCGAAATAGCTGCTTTTTTTACATATTGCATAGTTAAAACCCCATCGGTAATACCATTCCCATTTGTAATACCTCTGTATCCTAAAATCTCAAGCTTACAGGCAACTGACGATTGATAATCATAAAGCGGTAAAATAATCGAAGTATCCCTACCCACTTGAACAATTTTTCCAACCAAACCTAGCTGTCCATTTTGAAAGGCGACAACGCTCATATCTTTTTTGACACCTTTTTTTATACCCGCATTTATTACAATTCCGGAATAAAGCCGAGATGAATCAAAGGCTATAATTTCCGCAGGAATGTTTTTTATAGAAAGACTTTCCGAAAACCCCAAAAGATTTTTTAGCTTTTCGTTTTCAACTTTTATGTCAGCAGTTTGCCTTTGTAATATTTCGTAGTCTGCAAGTTTTTCTTGAGCTTTCACATACTTTTCTCTTAAGTCAGCAAGCTCCCGAACGGCACTAACTGTGTCTCCAAAAAAAGACGAAACCGAATATAAAGCACGCTCCGTTTGGGAAATAAAGGAAAAGCCAGCATGCTTAAAATTCGAAATAAAGCTCCCACCGGAAAAAGCTAAAAGCACAATACTAAGGAAAAGAAAAACCAAAAAGACAATGCTTTCAGATTGAAGTTGAAAACGCTTTTTTTTCATTAAAACAAAATCCTATATCTGCGAGGCTCAAAACCTCAAGTCCAAGTTTTTTACAATTTGTAAAAATACAAAATTAAACATACACTTTTGAAACTCAAGCTTTTTGTTGCAAAAGTTTTTTTTCTCTAATCTCTGCAATAATTATTGAAACAAAAAGACAGGCTCCAAAAATAATCACAGTAGCATCAGCGATATTAAAAGTAGGCCAACGCTCCAAACCGAAAATCCCAAAAAACTTTACATCGATAAAATCAACAACACCTTCCGCTCTAAAAATCCTATCGATCAAATTTCCTGTGCCACCTCCTAAAATCCCAAAAATAAAAAGTCGCTGAGCATTGGATACTTCTTGTGAAAAAAGAGCATAGAGCATCAATGCAAGCAAACCAGCAATGGGCAAAAGCAACAAAATAAACAAGCGAGCAAACCCAGTCAGTTTGCTCCCCAAGCTAAAAGCCGCTCCAGTATTATAAACTAAACGAATGTTAATTAGGTCGCCAAAAAAATTTTTATAAACCTGATATGGAGCACAAGCGTTTACAATAAAAATTTTGACTAGCTGGTCAAACAAAACCAAAGCCCCCATTAACAAAAAACAAAATATAATATTATGAAGTTTTTTCTTTTTATCCAAATTCATAAGGGACAGTATACAATATTTTCAAAAAAAAATAAAGCCATCATTTTATGAAATTGTTCCGTGATTGATTTTACGGCACAAGTAAAACCTTACCAATTTTCAAAGTGGAGTCAATGGAAATATTGTTTTGCTCGGCAAGCATTTCTACTGTGATAGAGTGTGCTAAGGCAATAGACCAAAGTGTATCACCCTGTTTTACGGTATATTTTGAAGTGAAGCTTGAGTTTTTAATATTTTCGTTTTTGTATGCTGGAACTTGTTTTAAAGCAGGTATTAAAATTTTCTGCCCAATGCGTAATGCATTTGCGTTTAAGCCTTTGTTTGATTGCTGAATGGTTTTTACAGAAACTCCGTAATGTTGTGCCAAGGCATATAAGGTGTCGCCTGATTTTATTTGATAAACATAATGGTTAATTAAAACTTTTCCGCTAGAAAGAAGGGCTTGAACTTTTGTTGTATATTCACTTGGGATTCTTAAAGCATAAGTTTGGTCAGGAGGAGTAATAGAGAACTTTAGCGATGGGTTCAAATGAGCCAAAAGTCCTTTTTTCAACACGAGCTCTTTTTCTAAAAAATTTATATCAATAGACTTTTTTACATCTACCGTTGAAGTGGTAATAAGATTTTCAGGATTCCCCCAATCAATTCCTAGTTGCTCGCTTTGCATTAAAATTTCAACTACAGCTAAAAACTTAGGTACATAAAACGCCGTTTCTTTTTTTAAATAACCTTCCTCCAGCAAATACCAAAAATCATTACTCCCCGCTCGCTGAACAGTTTTTTTAATGCCTGCCAAACCTGCATTATATGCAGCTAAAGCCAAACACCAATCTCCTAGAATATCATAATTATACTTGAGTTTTTTTACGGCAGCAACGCTCGTTTTCCACGGGTCGCGTCTTTCGTCTAGCCATTCCGAAATACTAATATCGTAACCACCAATACTGTTTTTCATAAACTGCCAAACTCCTGTTGCTCCCGAACGAGAAACCGCATTTGGATTAAATCCCGACTCAATAACAGGCAAAAAAAGAAACTCAAAAGGCATACTGTAAACTTCCAGTAGCTCAATAATAAAGTCCCGATACAAGATTGAGCGTTGCATAACCTTTGCCAAATAATCCAAACCATTTTTATTTAAGTACTGCGTTTTAAATCTTTCGATTAAAGGATGGTTTGAAAAAACAAGCCTTTCGTTAGAAAAGTTTTTTTGAGAAAAATACTTAAAATTTATATTGTCTTCATTTTGTTTTATTTCGTTACTAATTTGTCTTGTAGTCGCAAAAACTTTTGAAAAATTAGAAAAAGTAAAAGCATATAAAAATAAAAAATAAAAAAATCTCTTTTTCATAAATATATAAAAATTAACATTTAGCCCTTTATTTTTTTTCACCATAGAAAATTCCTGCCCATTCCCATGAGCCGTGAATTTCAGGGTCAGCGGGAAAATTTACCTTTTTGAAATATAAATACCAAACATTTGTATATTGACTCCAACCGGAAGTTCGTAAGAAAACTTCGTTGTTTGTTGAAAAACTAGCAAGCTCATTACTTACAAAAATTCGCCCACCACGTAATAGCGTTCGTAAGTTAAAATTGACCTGCGAAGAAACATCCGAAGCTTCTTGATTCCAAGTCATTGTTACAAAGTTTACTTTTGACATACAAGCTTCAAGTGTGGTATAGTCAAACTCGCGTACTGCTCGGCGTACAGTATTTACTAAATCATCCAAGTTTTCAAAAACCCAAATCTTATTTGAGTTAGAGTAGTCCACAATTCGTTTTGCATAATTAAAACTATCAGGAATCCCCTTGATTACGATGTCATATTGTCCTAGCTTAACAAACTCGTTATAAGCTTGAATTGCCAGTGTCCATTCGCCAAGCTTTTCGTAATTTTGTGCCAAAGCAAAATATGCTTCTGCTGGATTTATTTTGTCATACAAGGTATTTAACAAAATAGAATAATACGAAACAAGTTGTTCTGCATTTTCAGAAATGTTTACCAAGTTTTGCAAACACAAATAATGCATCGACCTATTTTTAATTAGCATATCAGGATAAAGTTTAACACAACGTTCCAAATAATACTCTGCTATTCTATTTTCGCCAGCTTGTAAATATTCATTAGCTACCATTAAAAGCCAATATGCATTATATGGGTCATCAGGATTTTTATTTACTTCATTTGTTAAAAAATAAACTAGGGTTCGCGTTTTCTTTTCGCGTTTTAAATTTTCCGCAATCTTGTTAATCGCCGAAAATCTACTTTCAGGGTTAGTATTATTTTCCAAAGCAAAAACCCATTTTTTTTGACTTTCAGAAAACCTTCCCATATCATCAGTAAGATAGTCGTAAGGAGTCTTTTTACAAGCAAACACCAAACCAATCAAAAATACAAAAAACAATTTTTTCACAACATAATCTTACAAAACGTTATAAAAATTTTCAAGTGCTTCTTTCATTTGTTTATGGCTAGGAAAACTTATATCGTCAAAACAAGTTTTATATAGTAAAATAATCTACGCACCAGTTATTTTATTTACATACTAAGAATTTAATTATTTTGCTTTTTTGTACTTGTGGCATGTTTGTTTTACTTCAAAAATACAAAAATTGTCAACTTTTTTATCTGTACATTCGTTTTAATTTAAACTATTGACAAAAATATAAATATCTGTAAGATATAACTTTAGGAGTTATCTTATGAAAAAATTTTTAACTTTTGTTTGTGTGCTTTCCATAGCAAGTTTTGCTTTTGCGAAAGGTAATTTGAGTTTGGATATTGGTGCTCAATATGCAAATAACCAGTTACACCGTTTTGGCAAAGAACCTAGTAATAAATTTCACAATCATAATATTAGGTTGCAACATATGGGTGGTTTTAATCTAGGTGTTAATTATGAAATTGCAAAAAATTGGGGCATTTTTTTAAATTCAGCCTTTTCTTTTAACAATGTTTTCTTAAACGACACTGTATTAGGTTTTGGTTATACCTTTGCTATTCCAAAAGCTCCAATCAAGCTTTTTTTAGGTGGTGGACTCGCTCTCGGTGGTTTTATATATGATAACAATATTGCTTCTGTAAAAACACGAACAAGTCATTTTAACTTAGGCGCAGGTCTACAACTCGTAGGTTCTTATATGTTTACAAATATGTTTGGATGTTTTTTTGGTGCTGACTTAAATTACTACGGTGTTTTAAGTGGTAAAGAAAAAACTACCGTATCAAGTGCTACTAATACATCAAGTATATCTAAATCTAACCTACCCGATTTAGCAAAAACTTTCCATTTGAAAGCAGGCTTGAGAATAGCGTTTTAATTTACTTTGCTGATAAATAGATTGGGTTACGCTACAGCGAGGAGCGTAGCTCTGGCTTGCTTAAGGTTAGGAATTTTTGTGCGTCAAAAATTCCTAACCCCTTCGTTGCCAGATTTGCAAAAAAACTCATTCGTTAGTTTAAAACCGCTCACCCATCCAAAACTGAGTGGTCACCTTAAAAAACATCCGTGTTTTTTAAGGTGGTCAAGTTTTGAATTTTCTATTTATAATTCTTGGAAAATTCAAAACTCGCTAAAGCAAAATACTAGCCCGCCGTCCGTGGCGGGAGTGGGGGTTTCGCAAAAAAAGTCCAAGTCTTACAAAAGGTTAAAAATCAACAACCTTACTTTAAACTTGCAAATAAATCCCAAGCCATTTTTGCGAAAAGTAAAATTATTGCTATCAACATAAATATTTTTATAAAACGATTGCCTTTTTTTACTGCAAAAGCCGAGCCGAGATAATTTCCCGCAATTCCACAAATCGCGGCAGGAATTCCAATGTTAAAAACAATTTTCCCGCTCGAAAAAAAAGTAGTCATTGAAGCATAGTTTGAGGCAAGATTTAAAACTTTAGCATTGCCCGACGAAGTAACTAAATCGTACTTCATTAAAGTGGAATAGGCTATAATCGCAAAAGTTCCAGTGGCAGGACCTATTAAGCCATCATAAAATCCGATAATTAAACCGATAAAAAAAGCGAGACTGTAAAATTTAAAATCCTCATTTGGTTTTTCAATATTTTTGTTTTCGCCAAAGTCCTTTTTAAGAAGCACAAAAAATGCAACAAAGGGCAGGATTATTAAAATAATAAAATGTAGGATTTTTTCGTCTATCATTAAAGCTAATTTTGTAGCAATAAGCGAAGTAATAAAAGAGGCTATCCCTGAAATAATTGCAACTTTCCAGTGAATAGCCTTGCCTAACGAAAACTTAATGGTGGCGAAGGTAGTCCCGCAAGTAGCCGAAAACTTGTTCGTACCGAGTGCTTGATGTGTGGGAAGCTCAATAAAAAAATATGCAGGTAGCGAAATTAAACCGCCACCACCTGCTATCGAGTCAATAAAACCTGCTACAAAAACAAAAAAGCATAGAACAACAATTTTCAACTTACACCTACTTATAAAAATTTTTCTAAAATAGTTGCCAAGCCTTGTACAGTAATGCCAACATCCACTTCATCAAAGATTTCGCTTGGGTTTTTGAAAACATAAGAAAGTCCGCCTGTCGCTATTAGTGTACAAGTTTCTCCTAATTCTTCTTGTATATGATTTAGCAAAGATTTTACAAGCCCCTTATATCCAAGCACAATACCACTTTGAATTGCTTCAACTGTGTTTAAGCCCAATGCGGATTTTGGTTCGTTTAACAAAACTGTAGGTAGCTGGGCGGTGTTTGAAAAAAGTGCTTTACAGGCAGTTTGTAACCCCGGTGCTATTGCAACACCCCGCACATTTCCTTTTCCATCAACAGAAGTAAAGGTAAGTGCCGTCCCAAAATCCACAACAACACAGGCTTTTTTATATTTACAAAAAGCAAACACCGCATTCGAAACAAGGTCTGTGCCTATTTCGTTTTTAGCACTGTCCGGAATTTTTACAGGAAGTTTATCGTAATATTCTTTAGAAAATAAAAACACAGGTGCTGAAACTAAACTTTCTATAGCAGTCTTTACTTGTTCTGTAGCTGCTGGAACTACCGATGAAATTAGCACCTTATGAATATCACTAAAACTAATGTCAGTGGAAAATTCAGAAAATATTTTAGCATACACTTCCGCTGACTGGGTCGCTTCTGTAACAGTGCGTTTAATTGATTTAGGTTTGCTTTTAGAATTTTCAAAAAAAGCTAAAACTACGTTTGTATTTCCAATATCAACGATTAGTAACATTTTACTTTGTTGAGTCTAGGTAGTCTTTGCGTCCTATTTCGTATAAGTTATTGCCCTTACTGTCAATTATGCAAGTAACGGGAAAATCCTCTACATAAAGTTTTCGCACGGCTTCAGCACCGAGATCTTCGTAGCAAATAATTTCACAAGATTTGATTTTGCTTTTTATTAAAGCAGCAGCTCCGCCAATAGCAGCAAAGTAACAAGCCCCGTGTTCAATGATTTTTTTTATAACTTCTTCGTTGCGTTTTCCCTTGCCAATCATACCCATTAACCCCTTATCCAAAAGTTGTGGGGTATAAGCATCCATTCGGTAACTTGTTGTAGGTCCTGCTGAACCAATAGGCTCACTGGGTTTTGCAGGACTTGGACCGACATAATATATCATTTGCCCATCAACATCAAAGGGAAGTTTTTCTCCCTTTTCCAAAAGCTCACAAAGTCGTTTGTGTGCAGCATCTCGTCCAGTGTAAATATACCCCGTAACATAAACTACATCACCAGCTTCAATATCTTTTAACGCATCTCTATTAAGTGGTGTTTTAATTTTCATTTCTTTTGACATTTTATTCTCCTCTTAAAATTCTAGTTTGATGTGTCTTGTGGCGTGACAGTTAATATTTACACAAACTGGCAAGCCTGCAATATGCGTAGGAAAAGATTCAATTAAAACTCTCAAAGCTGTTGTTCGCCCACCATAACCTTGTGGACCAATTCCCAAAGCGTTTATTTTTTCTAACATTTCTTTTTCAAGATTAGCATAAAAAGGTTTTGGGTTGTATGAATCCATAGAACGCATTAAAGCTCTCTTTGCTAAAAGAGTAACCTTATCAACTGTCCCCCCAATTCCAACACCCACCACAATTGGCGGACAAGGATTAGGTCCTGCTAATTCCACAGTTTCCAAAATAAACTTTTTAACTCCTTCGACACCATCAGAAGGTTTTAACATCGCTAGTCGAGACATATTCTCCGAACCAAAACCCTTTGCAGTAAACTCAACCGAAAAGACATCCCCTTCAACCACATTATAATGAATAACAGCTGGAGTATTATCCTTTGTGTTTATACGACCATCCAAGGGGTCGCTAACTACAGACTTTCGTAAATACCCTTCCTGATACGCTTCTCGCACCGCCTGATTGATCAACTCTGTAATTGAACCGTTTACCACATGCACATCCTGCCCCATCGTTACAAAAGCAACAATCATTCCCGTGTCTTGACACATTGGCGAACAAGTTTTTCGTGCAATATCCGCATTTTCTACAATCTGCGAAAGAGTCGTTTTCGCAAGCTCCCATTTTTCAGCTTCATAAGAATCCTTCAAAGCTTTTTCTACATCCGCCGGTAAAAAATACGCCATATCAATAAGCGATTTTTTCATTTTTTCAACCAGCTTTTTTCCATCAATTTCTCGCATAAAATCTCCTTAAATAATACACTTTAATTATAAGTAATAAATAAAAAAATGTCTAGTCTTCAATACCATTTATTCTTGAAAAGTAAACAAATAAGAAAACCTTATTTTCGGGCACACATTCGTGTGCCTACTTTAAGAAAATCAGAGCTACGCTCCTCGTTAAAGTATAAACCTTGTCTTACAGCTCGCTCAAGACTAGGAATTTTTTGTAAACGCTCTATTTACAGGCGTTGAGTTCAGCATTTGCTTTTCAGAAAGTTTTACAACTCATCAATTTCGATTTTGGAAAGACCTGTGGCTTTAGATATTTGTGAAACAGAAAGTCCCATTTCTAATAAATTTCTTGCTGTTTCTAACTTGTTTTTGTATGCACCTTCAAGTAAACCTTGATTTAAGCCTTTTTGTATACCACTCGCTTCGCCTTTTTCATATCCTTCAGATATACCTTCAGCGTGTCCCTGTGTATGACCATCGGCATATCCTTCCGAATGACCTGCGGCGATCCCTTCCGCATATCCTTCAGCGTGTCCTTCGGTGCGTCCCTCTGCATGACCATCGACATACCCTTTTTCTCTGGCTATTTCACTTTCAAATTTGAGCATTCGTTGATAATTGTTTTCTGAAATTTCGCGTGCAATGCGTCTTTCTTCTTCGGTAACTGTAAGCAGTACTTCATTTGCCATATTTACCCCCTCGGGTTAATTTCGGCAACTGTATGGTTGCCTCAATTACCCCTGTCGAGTTTTGCTGACGCAAAACATCGCGTCATTATAGTGTGTGCTTATCGCACACGGAAATTCAGCTCTTTCGCGAACTTATGTTCACTCAGTCACCGAATTTATAGGATGATTTCGTTTACACAAAGTTTCCAATTCATCTGTCTTTGTGTCGTTTTTGTAGTTTGCTAAAAAGCGTATCCAGTAATCTTTTGCAGTGTAATTATTTATATGCTTATTCATAGTGTACGCTATTTCTTTATTTAATTCAAGATAGAAAAACTCAAAGCCTGAATCTTTTGAGCCTGTGGGCAGTTGAATTTTTTCAGGCACATTTTCACCAAAAACTGTAAAACTAATGGCGTACAGCGGTTCGTTATTTTTTGGGTGCAAACTCAAAAAGCGAGCGACAGTCTCAGATAAATACATCGCAACACGACGAGGGTAACTTGTTTGCCAAAACTGTTGCATTTCGATGTTCACGACTAAACGGTTATCAGTTTTCACTAATAAGTCCAAACGGTAAGTTTCGGCATTTGGACTGTCACGGATTATTTCGGTGTTTAAAACATCGGCGGTTTTTATTTCGCCATAGGTGTCAGCTAAAAACGCATTTAGAAAACTAATCAAGGCTTTATTTCCTTTTTCGCCTTTTGTAAACATAAGCTTGAAAACCCAATCAGTTTTTGGGTCAAGCAAATTATCTAAACTCATAACAAAACTCCTTTTTTTATAAGTTGTTCTATTACTAATATAGCTAATTATTTTGTTTTTTTTATGCATCTTTGAGAAAAAAGTTTAAAAAAGTTTAAATTTTGTGTAAAAACTAGCAAAAGCGTAGGCTAGATAAGCTTGAAAAAACTAAGCTTACAGTTTTTCAACCTCCTCTTCTGTCAAGCCTGTACCTTTTGCAATTTGTGAAATTGATAACCCCATTTTCTTAAACGCCAAAGCCGTTTCCCGAGCTTTTTTTAATTCACCTTTCATTACTCCTAGTGTTTCGCCTTCAAGCAAACCTTCCTCGCGTCCTTCTACCAAACCTTCCAGCCGTGCTTCTCGGCGAGCATCTAATATTTTTATTGGTGTAAACATAGCGTATTGTCTCCTGTTTTCTTCTTTTTGTTTTTCAGTATCTACTTTTGATTGTACCATTTTTCCGAAATTTGTCAAAGGTGCTTTGTTTTTCATTAGTCGTATGAAGTCTGCAAGTTCTGCGTTCTTTTCCAGAGTATCAGCTAAATCAGTAATTATAATATTTGTTATGCCGTTGCTATACTGGATATTTTTGTATTCTTCAAAACAGCTGTATTGTGTGTATTTTGGTAAACCCTTTTTAAAAGGGTCGTACTTGCAAAAGAATATAACAAAAACTTCAGGGAGTGTTTCGTAATCTTCTCCCTTGTTTAGAAAACTTGCGTCAATGCTGGAAACATAATAGCGTGAACGTTTAGGAATGTTGTAATCTTTGCCAACTTGCATTTCCATATTGTAAACGCGTCCTGTTTCATCGGTTACAAGTACATCCAAGCGAATACTTTTTGCACTTATGCTTTCGATAAAAGTTCGTTGATAGCTTATACTTTTGATTTTACCGATTTTATCTCCAACAGTAATTTCTAAAAGCTGCTTGCAGATACTAGGATCTTGCATCACCAAACAAAACATAAAATCATCAGCAATAGTTAAATCGTCGAATGATTTTTTGTGCCAAAACTCATTTTCTTTATTGCTCATATTTTATACCCTTTATATATAATAATAGTTAAAAAAAACCAAAATGCACACAAAATTTGAAAAAAAGTTTAAAAAACTTTAAAAAAAATAAAAAAACTACTTGACATTTTTCTTGCGTTATGTCATAATGTCCTTATGTATTTTAGGGAAAATGAACATCTTGCATTTCTAGAGCTTTTTGTGTTAGCCGTGTTTGCTGAAAAACACGCTCAAAACACTGTGTTCATTCTACCCCCCCCCATTCGATAAAAACTCATCGATATAATCAACTAATTTTTTTACAAGGGTTTTATCCCGAAAATAATTTTACATATTTTGTATATATAAGAGAAAGACGAAATAGGGCTTTTTGTATTAAAGGCTTTATTTCGTCTTTTTTGCGTTTAAACGGGAGAAAGACAAAATTTTAAAAAAGGCGTTTCTTCATCGCCGTAAGGAGTTTTATATGAAGAAGTTTAGATTACCAGCGTTGTTCGTTGGATTTATGGCGGTTTTGGTTTTGGTTGCTTGCCCACAGGCAAATCAAGCATCCCAAACAAATAATCAGACATCTCAAGCAACTAAAAACAGTTTAATTGGCGAGTGGGTTGCTGATGAAGTACCTGAAGTACCTGAAGCACCTGCTGAAATTAAAGAAATTACACTGTCTATTACAGATTCACATTTTGTAATAAAGACCACAGTGGATGCAAAAATAAGAAGTGTAAAAGATACAACAACAACGGTGACATATAAGTATACTAAAGACGATAGCAATATCTATGCTACCCTTGAGAAAATTATGCTAAATGGCGAAGAGATACCAGGCGAAGAGATACCAGATGAAGCAAAAGAAAAAACTCTTTCTTACTACCCTAAAAAATGATGTGTTATCAATCACTGCAGACGGAGTAACTGTAACATTCCATAGAAAATAATAATCTAAATTAAAAGGTTAGTATTTATGGGGCAGCATATTTATTATGTTGCCCCGTAATCTTTTTAAAAGATGCTTTTGTCAAGGTGGACGAGTTTTGCAACTTGGCAAAAGTGTGTGTTATAAAATATCGCTGTTGCTTTATACTTGCCGACATCCTTGTCGGGAGTTTACGCTACAGCGAGGAGCGTAGCTCTTGTCTGCTTACGGACAAGAATTTTTTACAAAAATTCTTGTCCCAACTTTGCCAGATTTGCTTTGAAACTCATCGCGAAGTTACAAACCGCTCACCCATCCAAAGCTCACCTTGAAAAAACGTCCTTGTTTTTTCAAGGTGGTCGAGTTTTGCAACCTTGAATACTTTGCTTGTTGCAAAACATCGCAATTGTTTTGTATTAGCTCGCCGTCCGTGGCGAGAGTAGCGTTTTCGCATAGCACGCCCAAGTCTTACAAAAGTAAATTTTTCTAAAAAATATTAAAGTTTTCCGCATCCATATCCGAAGATAAGAGTATACCACAGCGAACGGCAATAGACATCCAGATGCCGAGTTTGTGGCTTGAGATTGGCTTTCCCCCCTAAAAGAGTCAATCTCTTTTTTTGCCCTCGTTATATTGGAAAATATTTCGAGGGCTTTTTTTTTAGGCAATTACCGCTTTTTCGGTATCTTGTATGCGGTGATTTATTGCTTCGTCAATATGATGTTCTTCTTCGACCATATCGTCCACCTCATCCTCGATTTGAGCTCGCCGCTTAAATTCCACGTGCTCTGCGACAATTCGCACGGCATAGCGGTTTTTGCCCTCCTTGTTTTTCCAGCGATATTGCTTTATCCGCCCAACCACACGAACAGGTGCTCCTTTTTCACCAACTTTAGCACAGTTTTCAGCGAGCTCTGCCCATGTTTCCACATCAAAAAACGAAGTTTCCTGCTGCATTTCACCCGCACGCCCTCGATAAAAGCGATTACTCCCTATCGCAAAAACGCAAACAGGTGTTCCCTTAGGCGTCTTTGTCAACTCAGGTTTTCGCACCAAATTCCCTTCTACAATAATAGAATTAATACCATTCATTTTACTATCCTCCATTTATAATATTGTAAAAAAAGTTTTTTATGCACACAAAAAAATGTTTTTTTTTATTTTTTTTTACTAAATAAGACTGTCAAAAGTTTTCGGGTGCCTATCGGCACCTAATTGTAAAATATCTTGGAAAAATACGCAAACTTTTTTACAAGCGTAGGAGAGATATCGATTATTTATAAAAGGATTTACGCTTTTTAATAATTAAAAGCCCTAGCTAAAAATTTAGTTTTTTGTTAAAATACCCCAATGTTAAATTTAGAGTTTTTACCCGGAAGTCCTAGTCCACTTGGTGCGACTCCATATGAAAGTGGCGTAAACTTTGCTATTTTTTCTCGAAACGCCACAGCAATAAACATAGACTTTTTTGAAAACGAAGATGACAATCTTGCCTTTGAAAGCTATAGCTTTGACAGGAAAAAAAACAAAACGGGGGACATTTGGCATGTCTTTGTTAAAAACCTAAAACCTAATTCTCTTTACTTGTATCGTGTGGACGGTCCCTTTGCACCTATCGAAGGACATCGTTTTAATCCACACAACTATATTTTAGATCCTTATGCAAAAGGGGTAACAAACTCGTCAATTTCTTTAGACGAAGGCTTGCAAACACCGCCACCAAATATTGACGGAGATTTGTTTTTTTCTACGCATACTTGTGCAAGATATTTTCCCAAATGCGTTGTAATTGACGATGAGGAATTTGACTGGCAGGGGGACAAACCTTTAAACCACCCTATCAACAAAACTATAATTTACGAAGCTCACGTTAAAGGCTTAACTTATGCAAAACCCGACTTAAAATACAATGGTACTTATAAGGGCATTATCGAAATAATCCCTTACTTAAAAGAGCTTGGAATTACAAGTTTAGAACTTCTTCCTGTCCAAGAATTTGACGAAAATGAAAATACCCGCACTAATCCTCGCACTGGCGAAAAACTAAAAAACTATTGGGGCTACAGCACAATTGCCTTTTTTGCTCCGAAAGTTCGGTATGCCCACGATAAATACCGAAGTGGACCAATCAATGAATTTAAAGAAATGGTGCGAGAACTTCACAAGGCAGGAATAGAAGTTATCTTGGATATTGTTTTTAATCACACGGCAGAAGGAAACGGTTTTGGACCTACTTATTCGTTTAAAGGTTTGGATAATTCTATTTATTATATCTTAGAAAACGAAAAGCGGTATTACAAAAACTTTTCAGGCTGTGGCAACACCGTCAACAGCTCTCATCCAGTAGTGCAAAATTTTATAATGGATTGTCTACATTATTGGGTGGTGGATATGCATGTTGACGGCTTTCGATTTGACCTTGCATCTATTTTAGGTCGTGATAAGCAGGGGAATCTAATGGAAAATGCTCCAACTATCGAACGAATTTGTGAAGACCCTATTCTCCAAAACACAAAGATTATTGCAGAAGCTTGGGATGCAGGTGATGCATATCAAGTGGGGGCTTTTCCGGGACGTTGGGCAGAGTGGAATGACCGTTTTCGCAATGATGTCCGACTTTTTTGGCGAGGCGATATAGCTAACTTCCAAAAATTTGCCACTCGAATAACAGGCTCCTCAGATATTTATGCAAGTGCTGGTCGCAAACCGACAAGCTCTGTCAATTTTGTAACAAGCCATGACGGTTTTACACTTTACGATTTATTAAGCTATAACGAAAAACATAATGAAGAAAACGGCGAAAATAACACAGACGGTGATAACAATAATTATAGTTTTAATCACGGCTTTGAAGGCAAAACTGAAAACCCAGAAATTGAGGCGATACGCTTTCAAAAAGCAAAAAACCTAATGCTCACCCTTCTTCTTTCCATTGGAACGCCAATGATTTCAATGGGAGACGAAGTTTTGCGAACACAGGGTGGAAATAATAATCCATATTGTCAAGATAACGAAGTTTCGTGGTTTAATTGGAACTTTTCAAAAAAGCAAAGGGATTTTTTAAATTTTATTACCAAGCTTATAAATTTCCGAAAGCGTCATCCTGTTTTTATGCGTTCAGAATTTTTTACAGGAGCAAAGGTTAAAGACTCGGTTTCTGATATTGAATGGTACAATGTCGAAGGGAAATATCCCGATTGGACAAAATCCTGCCATTTTATAGCTTGTTTTTTAAACGGACTTGCTGCCACACAACTTTCAGAACAAGATGCAAACGATTTTTATTTGATGATAAACTCTTCAAGTCAAGATGTTACTGCAACGATTCCGTTACCTCACTGCAAAAAAACTTGGCATCGTCTTGTCGACACATCCATAGTAGGCGAAAAAAGTTTTTTACTTGAAACGGATGCGCAAAAACTAAAAACAAATAAATATGTAGTCCTCGCTAATTCCTTTGTTGTTTTAATAAATAAATAAATAAAGGAATTATTAAAAATGATAATAAATTTTTAGAAAATTCAAAATCTCTTGACTTTTTTTTGTCAAATTTGTACACTAGCAAGCGGAGGAGTTTTTATGGAAGATTCTGTACAAAAAATTGCGTTAAAAGATGCAGACGCAAGCTTACAACATAAATTTATTTCGCAAGTGTATTTGTGGATGGCAGGAGCACTTTTACTCAGCGGTGCAATGGCTTTTTTTGTTGCAAATAGTGAAGTTTTGTTGCGACTAATTTTGGGTAACAAGTTTGTCTTTTTCGGGATTTTAATAGCTGAATTTATTTTAGTCGGTTATTTTTCATCACGCATTCGATATATGTCGGTGAAGACAGCGTTTGTAGTTTTTTTGTTGTACTCATTGTTGAATGGTGTAACACTTTCCGTTATCTTTTTAGCGTATACGGCTTCGTCAATTGCTTACATTTTTTTAATTAGTGCATTGATGTTTGGGGCGATGTCGGTCTTTGGAGCAACTACAAAAATTAACCTAACTTCAATAGGGCGTTATTTATCGATGGCAATTATTGGCATTGTAATAGCTTCACTGGCTAATATCTTTTTAAAATCAAGTAGGTTTGATTGGGTTATTTCCATTATTAGCGTTGTTGTATTTACAGGCTTAACAGCCTATGACACCCAAAAGATTTTAGCTCTTTCAATATATGCAGACGATTCGGACGGTTGTAAAAAAGCTGCTGTGTATGGAGCTCTTGAACTTTATCTTGATTTTATAAATCTTTTTTTAAGATTGTTAAGATTATTTGGAAAAAGAAGAGACTAAATTTACAAAACGAAGCTTTAGCCTTTACTAAAGTTTAGGCTAAAGCGTTTTTGCAATTTGCTTTTTTGTAGGAATGTCTTTTACAAGATAATTGCAACTTTTATAAACAAAATAAATTATGAAAACTTTTAGAAAAGAGTTAAGTTTTAATATACCTGCGAGACGTGGGCTTGTAAATATAACTGCTGAAGTTCAAAAGGCAATTAACGAAAGCGGAATTAAAGAAGGGCTTGCACTCATCAATCCTATGCATATAACCGCTTCTGTTTTTATAAATGATGATGAGTCAGGTCTACATCAAGACTACGAAAAGTGGTTGGAAAAACTTGCACCTGAAAAACCCTATGACCAATACGCACACAATAGCTATGAGGACAATGCAGACGCCCATCTCAAACGAACAATTATGGGGCGAGAAGCTGTCTGTGCAATTACAAAGGG
Source organism: Treponemataceae bacterium (assembly GCA_038397925.1). Taxonomy (GTDB): domain Bacteria; phylum Spirochaetota; class Spirochaetia; order Treponematales; family Treponemataceae; genus Treponema_B. The sequence continues at coordinate 14,787 of JARGFC010000073.1, read as the reverse complement.
CAAGCTGGACTTTGGCACTTGGGAACAGATTTTTTATTTTGAGTTTGATGGAAAGCGAAATAAACGAGTGCTTATAAAACTTATTGGGGAATAGCGAACTGAGTGCTAAGCTCAAACAAAGGTGCGTTTAAATTTTTTGCTGAGTTTGACTTCTGGGTCTTGACATCGCTGATAAAAATTTATAATTAACTCACAAGCATCTTCAACACAGTCACTAAACAAAAAAATCAAACCAGAGTTTGTAACAAAACTTTTAGGATTAACCCTCGTTCGCATAACACAACTATTATAAACTTTATTCATTAACAAGGCTCTGCAAAAAAATTCTAGTACTTGTTGTTTCATTGGAAAAGGTGCGTAAAAAAACTCTTTGAAAAACTTAAAATCTTTAAGGGCTCGCGCTAAAACCTTTGGAGTTATTTTTTTATAAGATTTAAAAGCCTTTGCAATTTCTTTTAAGGCTTTGTTTTTAACATTTGGAACATAAACTAAATCACTGATTTTCATTTGAATGGGGGCGTAGCCTTCTAGCTCCAGCAAAATTCTATCAAACTCCACTTCGATTTCGCCATGTGAAAATTTGTTTTTTTTAGCAGCCAAATCTATATAAGGGTGGCAAATAGAATCCAAAGAAAAATGACAAATAAAGCCTGCCATATACGAAAACAAATCATCCGAAAAAGGAAGCTCATTTTTTTCAAAAAGCTTGTTCATAAATTTTATAAACGGCTTTTTATGAATTTTGCTACCTATTCCATTGACCTTGTATGTGTGAGAAAGTGAAAGAACCTTGTAAGGATAAAAAATATCAGGTCCTTGCAAACCAATAAAAAAAACTTTTTTATTGGTTATATTTTTTAATACTTGATTAGGCAATGCCTCTAGGACTTTTTCTCCATGTAAATAATGTGCAAAAAAATTTGGCATAAAACTCCCTAAAAACTTTAACTTGCTAATTTTACTAAATATTATAACCTTTTACAATAAGTTTTAAGTAAAAAAAATGTAAAATTTGTGTAAATTTTTTTTCTAAATATCCGTCAAATTTTTGAAAATCTTTTATCTTAATTGTATTAGTTTTCAAAACTCGCACGAATTTAATGATAGCCTAAAACTGGTATTTTTTCAAGGCTTTTTAATTAAAAAAAATACGAACGAAGTGAGTGGAAAACTTTTATTAAAAAAAATTACACAGTTAATTTGACAAGTTGAAAAAATTTTGAAAGTTTTGTAAAATGAATAAATGTTAAAGTTGAAATTATATATTGAATATTTTAAGGATAAAATTTACAATAAGTTTTTTAAAAAAGAAAAAAAAGTAAAGAGAGTCGACCTTGATGAAATAAAAGGTGAAACTTGGATTTTAGATGTCAAAAAAGATTGTCGTTTTGAAAATGAAGAAACTGATGATTACAAAACGCAAATTTTGACAGAAGAAGAATGCATTGAAATTACAGCAAAGCGAAAAAATGTTTATGCTTGGACTGTAAATAAATATTTTAGATACGCGGATTTTGTATTAGATTTTACTCTTGTGTTTGATGAGCAAGGTGTAAATTTAGAAACAGAAAAAGCAGGAACTTGTGCAGCGGGAGTTTTGTTTCGTTATTTGAATTCGGGAGTTTTTTACGCTTTCTTAGTTTCCGACCAAGCTTGGATTCGAATGGATGTGATGATAAACGGTTCGCCTTTTACAGTTTTGGCTTGGACAAAACCTGTGAACGCAAGTAGCCTCGCTGGGAAAAATTCTTTGCAAGTAAAACTGGTTTCGGTGGACACAAGTTTTCATATTTTTGTGGAAGATGAATGGTGTGCAAGTGTTTCTAATGATGTAATTCAGTCTGCGGGAAAGATTGCACTTGCAGTTCAAAACTGGGAAAACTTTTCGCAATGTACTTGCAAGATAAAAAACTTAAAGCTAAATTCTATGATTAGCTCGGTAGAAAATTTGGATAACTTGGCACAAAAAAAAGCGGACACTAATTATGCGGCTAGGATAAACTTAGCAAAAACTTTTTACGCTATGGGAAAATACGATCTCGCTAGTGCGGAAATTGACAAGGCTCAAGCGATTCAGCCACTTGAAACAAAGGATGCTATATCCGCTGGTAGAATCTTTTTTTCGCACGGGAAATTTGATGAAGCGGAAAAAGCTTTTACGCTTGCGTCAAAAAATGAAAGCGACAAGGCACAAGCTTACGAGGAGCTTGCGGGACTTTATTATTACACAGAAAAATTTGAAAAGCTAGGTAATTTTTTGGAAAGCGTAAAAACAAAAAACGAAAAAGTTTTTGACGATTCGTGCATTTTGCAAAACTTTGCGGGGCATTATTTTCACAGCAAGGGCGAACACAAAAAGGCGGCTGAACATTATGGACGCGCCTTTACGCTCAAAAGTGACGAGGGGCTTTTTGCTTTAAATGCTACCTTTGAATATGAACAGCTTTTAAACAACGACAAGGTATATGACTGGCTTATTAAAGCTGGTTACGCTTTTTTGCAAACCGAAAATTACACCGACCTTGTAACAGTTGTCGACAAACTTGAAGGCTTTGCCCGTGATGATGAACAGACGCTTACACTTTTGGGAAAGTTTTATTTTGGTGTAGAAAATTATAATAAAGCTTTTCCGTATTTTGAAACTTTGTGCAAAAAATTAAAAACGAAAGACGCATCAAATTGGTATTTGTACGCACTTTTAATTAAAAACGAGGAGCCAAAAAACTATTTAAAATTTTTAGAAAAGGCAACAAAGTTAGATTCAAGCTCTTCCCTTTATTTTTTTAGACTAGCCGAGGCAGAATTTTATGCTGGTAAATCTCCCGATTTAAACTTAGAAAAATCTTTAAAGCTAAATCCTAAAAACGCTTGGAGTTATAATTTGAAAGCTCTTGTTGGCTTAAAAGAAAATAATCTAGACGAGGCTTTAGAAAATATTATTAAGGCTAGAAAAATTTTACCTGATGAAATTTCTCTACTTGCAAACTATGTAGAAATCAAACGCAGGCAAGGACAACTCGCCGAGGTTTTACCCCTTTTCGATTTGAACTCTGAAACGGTGGATGTTGTTGTGGAGCGAAATCGGGGGGAGGCTTTTCACCTTTTGGCAAATAGTCTTTATAACGACGGACAGTTTGAAGAAGCGAACATTTGGTATAAAAAGACTGAAAAACTTCTACCCGAAAATTACGACTTCCTTTTGAACAATGCTCAAAACTTAATGGAACTTGGTTACTTAAATGAAGCCGATGCGAATTTGGTAAAAGCACTTGATATGGAAAATAGACTTGAAGTCTATCGCTTGCTTGCCCGCCTTTCAACTCTCAAAGGAAATTATCTTCGGGCAGAGGCTGTAATCGATGAAGCCCTTGCGAACTATCCCGATGCTCCCGACTTGTATTACGACCTCGTAATCGTCCAATGGCAGTTTAACAAAAAAGTGGAAGCTGAAAATACTTACAAGAAACTTGCAAGCCTAGAAAAGTCTGAGAGGGTAAAAAGACTGAAAGAGGATTTCTTTAACAAAGCAAAATAACTTTTTGTAAAATGCTTAAAAGAAGTTTATCTTTTTTATTAAATATTAAATTATAATAAGAGAGATTTTTTTCATTATTATTTTTAAAACATTAGTCGTGCAATCAAACTCGCAATTGAATAAAGCAGAACGCAAGTGAGTACAAGCACAATAAGTTTTCCTACATCCAAAGTTGATACTGCTCAATATCAAGTTGGCTACACACCTGCTTTTGAAACTTTACTTGTGCATTGCATTACCAATAAAGCCAAGCGTATTTCGGTGTATGAAATATCGTCCCCAACAATTTCTTTGATAGGCTTTAAATATTTTGTGCCGACTTCGTTTGTAGCTTTTTGAATCAGTGCAAACTTTTCAGGAGTAATTTCGTTTCGCACATTTAAAAGTTTGCCTTCATCAATGCACAACTTCAAATGATTTATAATTGTGTCCTTTGTCAAATTTCTAATGCGTGCAATTTCGGAAACACCTTTTCCTTCGTTGTAAAAATTTAAACTTATCAAATGACTTGCAGTTTTTTCTTTTACATTGTCTGCATGTAATTCAACTATCCCATCCTTTTTTACTTTTTGTGTTTCAGGATTTTTCAACAAAAAATTACGCACAAGTTTTAAAAATTGATACGAGTATTTTTGGCATTTAATTTTTCCGACACCATCAATCAGTAAAAATTCGTCTTCAGTTTTCGGAAGTTCACCAGCAATACTCATCAATGTCTTGTTTGAAAAAATTACATAGGGTGGAACATTTTCTTTTTTTGCCAATCGTAATCGTAAATCTTTAAGCCTTGTAAACAAGTCTTCATTAGGAATTTTTTTATAGTAAGAAAATTTTTTTGCTATTTTGTTTTCAAACATTGAAAACGAAACATCACTTTTTAAAAGCTTAACACCTTGTTGCGTAATTTTCAAAGTGTAAAAATCTCCCAAGCGTAAAAAATCTTGGGAGAGTAATTCGTCAATCATTGCTTTAATTTCTTTTGCCGAATATTGTTTCATAATACCGTATGTGGAAAGTTTATCAAAGTTTTTGGAAAGTATTTTTTCACTTTTGCTTTCTCGTAAAATATTTATTATTGTTGTGGCGCCAAAGTTTTGGTTAACTCGATAAATGCAAGAAAGAATTTTTTGTGCTTCAATAGTTTTGTCCACAAGTTTTTTTGAAGTTTGGTTTGAGACTTCGCTTTCTAATAAAAGATTGTAGCCAGAACAAACAGAACAGTTTCCACAATTTTCATTTATACATTCTTCACCGAAGTAATTTAAAATATTTTTACGCAAACAAGAACGCCCCTCAGAGTAGTCAATCATTCTTTGTAGCTTTTCATAAATGAGAGGCTCCTTACTTTCACGAATTAAAAAACGCGCAACCACAAAATCTTTTTTTGAATAAAGGAGAGTTGCTTTTGCAGGTAAGCCATCTCGCCCTGCTCGCCCCGCTTCTTGATAATAGCTTTCAAGATTTTTAGGCATATTAAAATGCAAAACTGAACGCAAATCTTTTTTGTCAATGCCCATTCCAAAGGCATTTGTTGCAACAATAATTCCAGCTTTGCTTTTTATAAAGTTTTCTTGGGACGCCTTGCGTTCTTTGTGTGACAAACCTGCGTGATATTTTTCAACAGTAAATTTATTTTTTTGTAAAAGGTTAAAAACTTTGTCGACTGTTTTTCGTGTGTTGCAATAAACGATTACACTTTCATTTTTTTCTAACTCGCTAAATAAAACTTTCAGTTTGTCATTTACACTTGTGCAGTATAAACTTTGAAAAAAAATATTTTGTCTGTCAAAAGAATTTATTTGTACAAAGGGATTTTTTAATTCAAGTTCTTGGGCAATATTTTTACGAGTTTGTTTTGTTGCAGTGGCGGTAAAAGCTGAGACTATCGGACGTACGTAAAGCTTTGAAACAAAGTCGCGAATTTTTTTGTAACTTGGTCTAAAATCATGTCCCCAAGATGAAACGCAATGAGCTTCGTCTACCGCCACCATTGAAATATTCCAACGCAAGGCTTGACTCAAAAAGTATTCGTTTTCCAAACGCTCGGGTGCAATATAAAGGAGTTTGATTTTTCGATTAGCAACTTGATAAAAAATTTCTTTTGTTTTTTCAAAGGTAAAAGAAGTGTTTAAAATCTCAGCAGGAATATTCAAAGCCTTTAAGCTATCCACTTGATCTTTCATTAATGCAATCAAAGGTGAGATTACAAGTGTCAAGCCGTCAAGCAAAATTGCAGGAAGTTGATAACAAAGCGACTTCCCGCCTCCAGTCGGTAAAACACCAAGCACATCTCGTCCGGATAAAATTTCAAAAATTAAATTTTGCTGTCCTTTACGAAATTCTGAAAATCCGAAAACTTCATTGAGAGTTTGAAAAACTTTGTGCATAGGATAGGGTACTCTTTTATCTAAAATTATTCAAGGCTAAAAAACAAAATAGTTAAGTCTTGAAGTAAGTTTGAGTTTTTGCTAAACTGTTTCTATGAAGATTGTTTTTACAGGCGGTGGAACTGCTGGGCATATTTTTCCGGGACTTGCAGTTGTCAAAGAAATTCGCAAGCTAAACTCTCTAGAAATTAAGCTTGCTTGGATTGGCTCAAAAAAAGAAAGCGAAAGAACTTGGGTTGAAGAAAACAATATAGATTTTTACAGCATACCCACAGGAAAGTTAAGACGATATTTTAGCTTGCAAAATGTTTTAGATTTTTTTAATGTTTTTGCAGGTGTAATAAAATCTATTTTTTTGCTTTTAAAAATAAAGCCCAATCTGCTTTTTTCAAAAGGTGGTTTTGTTGCAGTGCCTCCTTGCATTGCTGCAAAAATTTTACGCATACCAATTATAATACACGAGTCGGATTTTTCTCCCGGACTTACAACAAGGATAACATCTAAGTTCGCAAGGAAAATTTTTGTTTCGTATGAGGAAACAATAAAAATGTTTTCTCCTAAAGTTCAACGCTATTGTGTTTATACTGGGAATCCAGTTCGAGAAAAGTTTTATACAGCTTCTGCAAAAACGGGTAAAATTTTTTTGGGTGTACAAGACAATGCAAAAAAAATTTTACTTGTTATGGGGGGCAGTCTAGGTGCAAAACAAATTAACGATTTAGTTTATGAAACTATCGTGGACTTGTGCGAAAATTTTTTTGTGGTGCATCAGCTCGGACGAGAAAATTTTTCACAGCATCTTGAAATTGAATCAAGGCTTGCCGAAAAAAATCCTACCTTGCTTTCTTGTTACAAAGCCTTTGATTTTATTGGAAGTGAAATGCCCGATCTTTTGGCAGCAAGTGATATTATTGTTTCGCGAGCAGGGGCTAATTCTCTTTGGGAAATTATTTCTCAACATAAGCCAAGTCTTTTAATACCATTAAGCACGGGCAGTTCTCGTGGCGACCAAATAGAAAATGCAAACTTTTTTTCAAGTGCAGGTTGTGTTGAAACTTTAATTGATGATGAAGCAAGTCCTGAAAATTTTTTAACAAAACTTCTTACCATCTTAAAAGATTCCGAAAAACTAAAATCAATGGTTGAGGCTTGTAAAAAAATTTTGCCTGAGCCTGCATCAAAAAAAATTGCTAAACTTGTTATCGACTTTTTAATGGAGGTTGAAAATGCCTAACTTTAATGTACTAGATTTTATTTTTCTTTTTATTGCAGTTTTTTTAATTATCAAAGCAACTATTCGAGGTTTTATTGATGAACTTTTTTCAACAATCGGTGTCCTTGTTTCATTTATAATTGCGACTTTATTTTATAAAGTTGCTGCAAAATTTTTACTAGCATTTTTTAATTTTGAAAAACTTCAATATGTAATTGCATTTTTACTATTGTTTTTGGTTTCATATATCATTATAAAAATTATTCAATATTTTATTTCAGGTATTTTAATAAGCAAAACCATTTCAAGTCTTAATCATGCCTTAGGATTTTTTTTGGGACTTTTGAAAGCATTGATTATTATTTTTATTATTATCTTTGTTATTGCAAACCAAAAATTTATTTCACCAGAAAAAATTTTGGAAGAAAGTATTATAACAAGTTTTGTGTTGGGGCTTTACAATATAATTTTTAGTTAATAGGTTTTAAAAATGTTTGAAAATATTATAAATCAAGTCGCAGTAGATTCAATTGTGAATGATGTGCTGAACAAAAAACTTCCTCGCTCTATTTTATTTACAGGACCTGAAAATTCAGCAAAGCTCACAACAGCACTTGAGCTTGCGAGAGTTTTAGCTTGTCAGAAAAATGCGGAGTGGACTTGTGCTTGTTCTTCTTGTCAAGAAATGCGAGCAATGAAAAGCTTAGACCTTTTAATTATTGGCACTCGAGATTTGAGCATTGAAATTAAAGTTGCAGCAAACACTTTTTTAAACGCTAAAACAAAAGGTTCGCAATTCCTTTTTTTCAGAGCTGTAAAAAAACTTCTCTTGCGTTTCGATCCTCGCATTTGGGATTCGGATGAAAGTCGTTTTGTAAAAGCAAGTCCATTAATTGCAGAAACACAACAGCTTTTAAATGATGTTTCTGTTTTTGTAGAAAATGAAGACGAAGTAAAACTGAAAAAAAGCCTTGAAAAAATTATTGAGCTTGTAGAAAAAATTCAAAGCACTTGTATGTACGAAACTATTCCTGTAAACCAAGTTCGCAAATCGCTTTCATGGATGCGTTTAACTCCAACAGGAAAGTTTAAGTTTTTAATAATTGAAAACGCTGAGCGAATGCAAGAAGCAGCTCGCACAGCATTTTTGAAAATACTTGAAGAGCCACCTAAACACGCTTTTTTTATTTTAACTAGCTCAAGACAGGCGGCGATTATGCCAACTATTTTATCTAGAGTTAGACCTTATAAGTTTTTAAAAAGAGATACTCAAACAGAAATAGAAATTATTGAAAGAGTTTTTCAAGATAAAAACTTGGACACAAAAAATGAAGAAAATATTTTAAATAATTATTTTAAAAAATTTTTACCTGTAGATTTTCATAAAATAAAAAACGCTGCACTTGATTTTTGGAATTGTATTTTTGTAAATTATGCTGATAATAATTCTGGACTTAATAATGTTAAAAGTTTTATCGCAAAGCAAAATATTCAGGAGCACAAAACAATTTCACAAATTCTTGACACAATAGACAAAGGGAAAAATACAAGCGTGTTTCAAAACTTTCTAGAACAGCTTGTCGAAGTTTTACAAGTTGTTTTAAATTCACAAAACAATTGTACGGCATTAGAAATTGAAAACTTTAACAAGGCTTCTAAAATTATTTTGAAATGGAAAAATGCAAATGCAATTTACAATTTATCCGAGCAAGCAATTTTAGAAAGCATAGCAATGGAGATATCTAAACTGTAATGAAAGAATTTTTTTTGAGTGCCCTCAAACGAATAAACCGAATGAATGAAGAACAGCTTCGAGAACTTATAATTTCCTTTGGCGAGGATTATTCTCTTTTTCTAGCAATGATGGATTCTTTGGATGACGGTTTAATTTTATTAGACAAGGATAGTTTTATTGTAAAAGTAAACCGTGCTGCCGAAAGAATTTTGGAAAGGCGTTTGTACGAGGCACAAGAAACTGAACTTTGGGATTGTATTGATTGTGTAAGAATGGCAACATTTGTAAAAGACGCAATTAAAAATCAAGAGACAAAACGAAACGAAATTTTTGTTTTCAATTTATCACCAACAAATATAAAACATATAAAGATATCCATCCTTCCTTTGGTCTTTGAAAAAAAAATTATCGGAACAATTGTTGTGGTAAAAGATGTTACAAAAGAACGCCACGAAGAAATTCAAAAGCGGCGTTTAGAAAGCTTAGCAAACCTAACCAATGTCGCCGCAAGCATTGCTCATGAAATAAAAAATCCGCTTGGAGCGATGAGTATTCACACTCAGCTTTTAACAAAAAAAATCAACACCTTAAAACTAAATGACACTGATAGCGAAAAAATTTTTAAGCATATCAAAGTTATTAAAGAAGAAATTGATAACTTAAACAAAACAATTGTTGATTTTTTATTTGCGGTTCGTCCGATCGCATTTAATTTTGAAAACATAAATGTAAATGATATTGTAAAGACTTTAACAGAATTGTACACACCCGAATTACAAAACTCAAAGATAAAAATAATTTTATCCTTGTCTGAAGAGCTAGATAATATTTGGGGCGACGAGCGCTTTTTACGCCAAGCATTTACAAACATAGTTCAAAACGCAAAACACGCAATGAAAAATGGCGGACGACTTTTTATAACAACTTACCAAAAAGAAAATTTTGTTTATATAAAATTTCGGGACACGGGTACAGGAATTTCTGAAGCAGCCCTTCATAAAATTTTTGAGCCATACTTTTCTACAAAGTCAACGGGAACAGGTTTGGGCTTAACCTTAACATACAAAGTAATCAAAGAACACGGTGGCGATATTTTTGTTAATTCAAAAGAAGGCGAAGGCACAACTTTTATCTTTAGTCTTCCGATATTAAAACGAGCAGAACGACTTTTATTAGTGCCACCAGAAAAATAACAGAATTAGACTACCTGTTTTAAATCACTTAGCCGATTAAAAAAATTATGGTTGTGTGTTATAAAAATTAAAATTTTGTGAACAAAACTTAAGTTTGTTTTAATGTATAACTTTTTTCAATAGCCAAAAATTAATTTTACTTTTAGATAAGCTTGGTAAACTTTTACGCTTATGTTTTTTACTCGCTTCGCAGTTTTACACAATTTATCAAAGGCATTCTATACGATTCGTTTTTGCAAGTAAGATGAAGTCAACAATTGTAATTGCGGTCATAGATTCAACGACGGGACAAATTCTCCTGACTAAACAAGTGTCGTGTTGCCCGTTAACTTTTATACTTACCTTTTTTCCACTTTTGTTTAGAGCGACTTGCTCCAAAGAAATAGACGGCACAGGTTTTACGCAAGCATTAAAATAAATTTTTTCACTGGATGAAATGCCACCTAAGATTCCGCCGTTATAATTTTTTTCTATATCATTAGAAGTACTGCCGTCCATTTCGGCAAAAGCAAAACCTGCACCAAACTCAATACCTTTAATTGCACCAATAGATAAAATTGCTTTAGCGAGTTCTGCGTCTAGCTTTGCAAAAACAGGTTCTCCTAAACCTTGTGGAACGCCTGTAACTTCACAAGCAACAATGCCACCACAAGAATTACCAGAGCTTTGCACTTCGTGTAATTTTTCTAAAATGTCATCTGTAAAAGAACCGTCGGCTTTACAAGCTAAGCCTGCAACCTCTTTTGGAAAAGCTCTCACGGTAATGTTTTTTTTTATTAAGATTTTTTTTGCGACAGTGCCCGCTAAAACTCGAGCTAAAGTTTCTCGTCCGCTACTTCGTCCTCCACCGCGAAAATCTCGAAAACCAAATTTTGCTTCCCAGTTTGCATCGGCGTGTCCCGGACGAAAAATATCTTTTAAGGTTTCGTAGTTTTTTTCACTTTTGTTTTCATTTTCTACGATTATTGTGATGGGCGTACCAAGTGTGCGATTTTTGAAAAGCCCCGAAATTATTTTTGGTTCATCTTTTTCGGCTCGTGGCGTTTCAAAAAAATACTTAGCCTTCCGTTCCGTTAAAGCAATACGAAAATCATCCTCCGAAAGTTCTAAGCCCGCAGGACACCCTTCAATTACAACACCTAGAGCATCGCCTCTACTTTCACCAAAACTTGTTATCCTAAAAATATTACCAAAGCTATTTCCAAAACTCATAAAAACATTTTAGCATAAAACAAAATTATCTGCAATTTGTTTTTATAAAATTAAAACAGATAATTTTATTTTGTAATAGGCTAAATAAAATTTATAATTTTGTACAATGTTACTTTTAATTTATACATTTTTTTAACTTTACAAAAAATAAAAAATATTGTAAAATCGAATAATTAAAACTTTATCATTTCGACATTAAAAAATTATAGCATAGAAAGGATCACATAAAACAAATTGTGTGAACTATATTTAAAACCAAATTACTATACAAACATAGAGGTAGAAAATGGATAGCGTTATAAAATTGGAAAATGTTTCTAAAAATTATTATATTCGCAATATCAAAACATTTTCTGACTACTTTAAATTTTACAAACCTAAAGATAAAATTGTAGCAGTTGAAAATATTAGTTTTAATATTGAGCAGGGAGAATGCATTGGTCTTGTTGGGAAAAATAGTTCAGGGAAATCAACATTGATGAAGTTGATGACTGGAATTATAAAACCGACAAAAGGTTCTGTGCGTATATTTGGTGATGACCCTGAAATAAAACGTAAAGCCATAGTTAAAAGAATTGCGGCTGTGTTTGGACAAAGATCACAACTCGTAAAAGATATTTCGGCTAAAGAATCTTATAAACTGTTAAAATATATTTACAATGTAGATTCAAAGCGTTATGAATATAATGTGGCTCGCTTAACAGAACTCCTGATGTTAGGTGATTTTATCAATCAGCATGTGCGAACATTGTCATTAGGACAAAAAATGCGAGCCGAATTTGCTGCAGCTTTTTTGCATAACCCCGCGATAGTTTTTTTGGACGAACCAACACTCGGAATGGATGTTTTCACTAAAGATATAATTTTAAAGTTTCTAAAATTTATAAACGAAGAACAAAAAACAACTCTTATTTTTACTACACACGCAGTAAATGATATTGCTGAAATATGTAGTCGCATACTCTTTATGCAAAAAGGAGTATTGATTGCAGATAAAAAAATATCAGAAATAGATTTATATGACAAGGTTGATATTATAGTTTCTTTTGATAAAATAATTGAAAAGTTTGATATTGAACAAATACACTCGCTTAACTTTGAAGTCGATAAAAACAATATTACTGTTTTTGATGTCAATCCTAAAAAAATAGGAGACTTGATAAACAGCTTGTCATCTCATGGAAAAATAACTGATATAAAAATTTTACAAGATAATTTTGAAAAGTATTTTAAAGGGGTATATGCCGACTATGAAGCTGAATAGCTCGCTACTAACTAATATAAGCAACAAAATAAAACTGTTTTTTTGTTTTACGAAAAATAGTTTTTTATCTTTACAAATTTATAATGAAGCTGTTTTAATAAGTATTATACGCAATCTTGTTGTTTTTATTATGCAAATTGCATTATGGCTTGCTGTACAAAATAGTGGAAACAATTTTTCTATTGAGTATATTGTAAATTATATTTTTCTATCGCAAATGATAACTGTCATTTATCCAAATTCCACTAGTAGTAGAATTGCATCGCTTATTGAATCAGGTAATATATCTATGAAATTATTAAGACCTGTCAATATTTTTACTGACCTGTTTTTTCATGTGTAACAACTCTCCTTAGTTTTGTGTTAAAAGAAGCATCATTGGCAACCCGTCAGTAAAATACAAATCGAAGATTGCTCTAAATATTAAAAGTTTGCCTTCGGACTGATTCAAGTGGAACCAGTCCGAAGGCGATGTTATGAATAAGTGGGAGATTAAATATTTATTCCACCATATCTATCTTTCAATAATTTAATATTTTCTTTGAATAGTTCAATATTCTGATATTTCTCCCAAAAGTCAAAATAACTCATTGGTTTAAATATAATCATGTTTTGATCTTTCATTTTATTGGCAAATAGTTCGAGTTCTTGAAGAAAAGTATTGCAAGTATCGATATCTTCATAATTTTCTGGAAGCCAATAAACAAAAACTAAATATCCTTTTTTATTTGCTTTTTTACTTTGATTAATTAAGCCAAATGAATGTTTCAGTAATTGTGCAACATCAAGATAAAATTCTTGTCCTTGATATTCGTCCATCAAGTCAAACCAAAATTTATCGAGATATTTTAAAGTATAATACGACTGTGAAAAATCAGCAGTTGTTTTATCAAAATATTCCAAGAATTTTGACTCGAACCCAATTATTACTTCTTCATTTTCTAAGTAAAAATCTAGCTGCGGGTTTGTTCCTTTTAAATCTGTTGAAAACTCTTTCTCAAATTGTGCATAAATAAAATTTGTGTGTGTCTCAAATATGAATTGGTCTTTCCATTTTTTTATAAGAGCAAAATTATTAACTGCCAACGCAGAGGACGATGCAACAGAACGAAACTTTGACTCTAATTCATTACCTCTACCTCTTCGGAAGTTTTCTTCAAATAATTCTTTTGAAATTTTTGGTAATAAATTCTCTTCGATTGTTTCAATATAACCATTTTTATGGTTCAACTTGGTCTTTTCTCTTATTACTTTTTCAACACTAGCTCGACTTATCATGTTTTCCTCCTCAACGCCAGAAATATCCAGCATTATTTTCGCTAATTATATCAAATGATCATGTCCTTTGCAAGGAGAAAAGTTTTTTAGGGTCTCCATACGAAACACCTTACAACGTTGTTTCCTGATCTGCTTTTTAAGATTGCGTGATGGCTGGCACTTCATTTATATGAGTTTTTAATTATCTCATCACTTCTGTGTGGCAAGCTAAAATCTATTCAATCATTTCAACATGCAGATAAGGATTACCACTAGTATACTTTGGTGCTTTTACTACTCCATAAAAAGTATAATTCGTAAAATCTTTAAGAGTTAAAATTTTATCGACAAGGCTTTTATCAAATGTACACCCGCGAGCCCCTATATTTATCTCATCTTTGTTTAACGCTCCATAAAATCTGCCAACGAACTTCACTTTTTTGCCGATATAGAAATCTGATTTTAAGTCTATAACATCCCATTTTTCTACAAGGAGATAATCATCAGCACCTTTTGCAAGTTGTTCATTTTCAATAAGCTTCTTTGCACTGTCGATATACTTTATAGCTTCCTCATAGTTGCCTTTCGAATATTCCTCCTTTGCCTGATCAAGTAAAGCGGTAACTTCTGAAGCAAAAAACAAATTTGCACAGAACACAACCAATAAAACCGAAATAACAGTCTTTTTCATTTTCCTAACTCCTCAATTGCTTTCAGAACAATCCATTTAAAATCTCTCAGAATTATTATATCACATAATCACATTCTTTGCAAGGAGAAAAGTTTTTAGGTGTCTTCATATGAAACAGATTCGCATGAGCGTGCGACATATTTTTACTGACCTGTTTTTTATAATTTAGGAAAAAGCGTTTATTTCTTTTTGATTAACTTTATTCCATTATCCATTGCATATGTTTTTTTATTCGGCAAAATTCCACTTTTTAATTTTTCCTTCTTGTTTATTTTTTATCGCTAATGACTTCAAAAACGC